>JAHLWH010000156.1 GCA_019058015.1 Promethearchaeota archaeon
AGCATACGGCGGAAAAATGCACCTCTGGCATTTGGCTTATTTAAGATAAATCTATATCGATCGAATATTTTGATGCCCATGTTTCTACAATATTCGAAGAACTCTTCTTGAGACAAACCTTTATTAAACCCTTTAATAATAATAGGTTTAAGAAGGAACGCTCTCGCGTCTTTTTAAGTCAAATTTGCTTTTAACCCCATATCCATAGGCTTTAAATCTCCTTCTCATAGTCTTTGGACTGACATTAAATTTTTTTTCTAGTTTAGACTAATTATTAGAAAATTATCTAAAAATCAATAATAGGAAAAATATTTGGTAAAACGAGGTTTTTAAAATTACATATGGTTATTGTTTTCAATGCAAATAGAATGTATTGCTTGTTAGAGAAGAGGTTGATTGGATTGTGGTTATAATATTATTATGCTGTACAGCTGGAATTGGCGTATTTATTTACCTTATGATTTATTACAGTAGACCTGAAAATAGATGTGTTCATTGTAAATCAACTGTAACTTCACAATCTCCTGGTGAAATACCTCAAACTAAACTTAGTCAAAAACAAACTGCTCAGGTAGAATTTAATCAAAAAACTCAAAATCAAGTTGTTGTTTCTCAAGTATCTGAAAAGCAAAATTATTGTCCATTTTGTGGAGAAAAGATTGAAGAGGATACCAAATTTTGCACCGGCTGTGGTGCTAAATTTTTTTAATTTTTCTATAAATATAGTAAAATATGAGAGAATTGACTAAAAATCAAGCTGATTTGAATAAAAAAGATATTCAGCAAAATTCTTTTTTAAACAGGAATCTTATTCCTTTAAATTATAAACTTTTTTAAATCTAATCCCGTTTTTTATTCTATCCCCATCTGGATGTGGATAGAATCTTAAAAAACAAATTTTTCTAACTTTTGGATATAATTGCCCTTTCACATCAAAAAATAAATTATTTTACTTATTTTCTATGAAAACTCCTTCATTTCCTTTAATAATATCTATAGGATTTTCAGAAATTTAAATAAATTAATATTTTGAAGGTGTTTTAGTTCTAATTTGTTGTTTAGGTATTTTTTGCTTAGGTATTTGTTTCATTTTCCTTATTTGTTCTTCCAATTCTTGATGATCTCGTCTTAACCTTTCTTTATCCTTTTCTAATTTCTCTCTTTCTCTTTTAATAAGGTTTTTATTATTTTCAATATTAGCTTTTTCTTTTGCTAATCTCCTTTCTTCATTTCGATTTTTAGCTTCTATTTTATTCTTTTGATTTTCCAATCTTTTTATTTCAGTATTTAATCTATTTAATTTATTCTCTAAATCTCTATTTTTATTTCCTAAATTGAGAGCGTGATTTTCCATGCGTTGAATTCTTTTATTTAAAACTTGGAGTTTTGATTCCTCATTACGCCTTTTTTTCTCTAAATTATTGACTTCATTATTCACATTATCCCTAAGTTTCTCTAATTTACTTTTTTGTTTATCAATATCACGTTTTTCTAGATCTAAATTTTGTTTTTTAAACCGTAATTTTTCAAATTCTTCTTTTAATTTTCTTCTCTCTTCAGAAATTCTATACTTCTCATTAGAGATTTCTTTTCTTAAATTTTTTAAGTCTTTATTAAGTCTGTCTCTATCATTTGTAAGATCCCTAATTTCATTACGTAAATCCCTTAGATTATCCTCCAGTTCATTATTTCTTTTCTCTAACGCTTGTTGCCTTCGTTCCATACCGGGGGTCTTTGATTTTAATTCTTTTATACGAGAATCTAATTTTTGCTTTTCTTTTTCAACAAAAAATTTCTCATTTTCAATTTCTTTTTTTAATCGGTTCAAATTGTCTCTATATCTTTCTAATTCAGCATTCTTTTGTTCTATTTCTTCATTTTTTAACCGAATCTCTTTTTGAATACTACTTAGCTCAATACTTAACTCATCACGCATATTAAGCAAATTTTTAATTTCAAGCTCTAAATCCTTCCTTTTTTTCTCTAAATCTTTTATTGTTCCTTTATATGAATCTAATTTTTGAAAAGCTTTTTCCCATTCTTTCCTTTCCTTAAGTAATTGTGTTTGTTCAATCTTAATTTTTCTAAGAAGTTTTTTATTTGGAACCAATGGTTCCTCATCTTCTGGTGTTTTTTCATGGATCTGATATTTAGGAGGGATTTTATCATTCATTTAAATTTACTCTTTAAATCCATTTGTATTAAATATAATGTTGTAAATTAACACGGATTTTACCAAGGATGGAAAATTATATATTTATATTTTTCGGATTAAACACTTTTATTTAAATTATTGTGCTCTTATTATTTATATAAAATAATTGAAAAAAAAAGTTAAGCATTTTCCAAATCAAAATGTTCTTTATATAAAATTGGATTTTGGAGTTGTGATTTAAATGAGATTTGATGATGAAGAATTTGATGAAAATTTAGATGAAGAATTAGAAGAACCAGTAGAAAAAACGCCAGTAGAAGAAATCAAAGCAAAAACACCTGCAGTAAAAGCAGTACCTGGTGGAAAAAAGATTTCACTTTTCTTTATTTCTACAATAGGACCTGGTGAGAAAAAACAAAAATTATTGGTAGATACAGGCAACAATGTTGGAGATATTAAGGAAACTGTAGGTAATATCTTTGGCTTAAATC
>JAHLWH010000157.1 GCA_019058015.1 Promethearchaeota archaeon
GCTAAAGCTCTAATTTGTGGGATGGGTGGCGTAGTTGGTGTCTGATGAACTTCATTCTTTTTAAGCAAGCCAAGAAAATCGAAATACAGACCTCTATTTTTCACTTGAGATGCTTTATTGATTGCAGCTTCTGATATCGAACACACTGCCAACCCTGGTGCAATACTAAAGCACTTTTGAACGGAAGCCAAACAAACATCAATTCCTAATTTGTCAACCTCGACTTTTACACCCGCCATCGATGAGGTTGCATCCACACACACTAAAGTACCATAATCTTTAATAACTGGAATTACTTCATCAATTGGGTTATAAACTCCAGTTGATGTTTCATTTGATTGAATAAAGACAACAGAATATTTATCTTTGTTTAGAGCTTCTTGAGCGAATTCTGGCGTTATGGCTTTACCCCATTCAACACCTTCTTTCACTGAATTTTTACCATTACTAACTCCAATCTGATACCAACGATCTCCGAACGCTCCAATTGAAAAAAACAATGCTTTTTCATCATCTTTAACTAAATTCCTTACACAAGCCTCCATAATACCGGTCGCGCTAGATGTAAATATAAGGCACTTATTAGAAGTATATAAAACTTTTTTTAGTCCTTCTTCAACAAGTTGGTGCATTTCTGAATATGGTTTAGATCTGTGTGTATCATTAGGCTTTGCCATTTCTTTTAATATTCTCTCTTGAACATACACATGCCCAGGTGTGAATAATTTTAATTGAGAACCCCTTTCTTTATTAAAATGAATTTTAGACATAGTTTAATCAACATACATAGTTTATTGAAAATTTTTATTTTAATTTATAAAATAATAGTGTAAACTTTGATATTATTTTTTATATTTTTAATTGACCTTGAATAATAATTGTTTCCTTAATAAATAATAATTAAAAATTAAATCTATTTTTATAAAATATGAAGTATGCTGAAAGAATGGATCGACTTGGATCGGAAACTGCGTTCGAAGTACTCCGACAAATTCAATCTTTCCCAAAAGAAAGACAGGAGAATATTATTTCATTTGCAATAGGAGAACCAGATTTTAATACTCCTGAACATATTAAAGAAGCGGGAATTAATGCAATAAAAGAAGATTATACACATTATACACCTTCAGAAGGAATTCCAGAGCTCAGAAAAGCAATTGCTGATTATGTCTCTGAAGAAAGAAATATTTCAGTAGGACCAGAGAATATTGTGGTTTATCCGGCTGCGAAAATAATTTTGAGCTTTGCAATCCTTACATGTACTAATCCCGGAGATGAAGTCATTTACCCCAATCCTGGATATCCAATATATGAGAGTTTAATTAATGTATTTGGTTGTAAACCTATTCCTGCCCAGTTATGGGAGTATGCTGATTTTAATCATAATACTGATGAGCTAAGAGAGCTCATAACCGATAAGACAAAATTGATTATAACAAATAGCCCTCAAAATCCTACAGGTTCGATTTTAAATAAAAATAACCTTGAAGCGATTTCTGAAATTGCCTTAGAGAATGATATCTGGATTTTATCAGACGAGATTTATTCGAATATGGTTTATGATAATATAAAATATTATAGTATAGCAGCTGCTCCCGATATGCAGCAAAGAACAATTATTTTGGACGGTTTTTCCAAATTCTTCGCTATGACAGGATGGAGACTTGGGTATAGCATAACGAACCCAAAAATTGCTGAATATTTTGCTAGGTGGTCAACAAATATTGTCTCATGTCCTGCATCATTCACTCAGATGGCAGGATTAACCGCAATGTTAGAAGATAAGGCTCCATCCTTAGAGATGGTAAGAGAATTTGAGAAACGCCGAAATTTAATTTGTGAAAAACTTAATTCTATTGAAGGAATTTCAGTTCGAACACCAAAGGGAGCATTTTATGTGTTTGCAAACGTAACAGAAGCATGTAGGAAATTGAGATTAAGGGATTCTCTAGAATTCCAGGAATTTTTATTGGAAAAAGGGGATGTGGCAGTATTATCTAGAGATTATTTTGGAACTCGAGCTCCTGAAGAAAATCAGGAATATGTAAGATTTTCTTATTGTGTTTCTCAAGAAGATATTATTAGAGGGATAGATCGAATAAAATCAGCTATTGAATAAATTTCGGTTTTAAGATTTCACGATAACAAAAAGAAAAACCAGATTTAACTTATGTAGATTTTTATCTAATCTCAATTTTAGCTAAATTAAAAAATATTTTATATTAAAACAATGAATAATTATTTACAATATTCTACAAAAATAATTATAAAAAAATCAATAAATGAGTGTTAAAAAATGAGTATTGATATATCTGATGGAATTGATGAGGGAAATCTAAGAATAAAAGTTCTAAGTACTAATTCTACGATTTTTTCATTATTAACTGATGATAAATTTAATGGTAAAGTTATTCAGCCAGAAATGAATGCTTTTAAGTTATTAGCCGAACATGGATTAGCACTGAGTGTTGAAGTGTTAGATGGAGATATAACTCATCTTTTTTTATATGATACAGGAGGTCCAATGAGTACAATAATTAAAAATAGCCAACAATTAAAAATAAACTTAAATGAGGTAGGAAAATTAGTTCTAAGTCATGGACATGGTGATCATTATGGTGGATTAATGAAAGTTATCCCAGAACTTAAGGAAGGAACTGAGCTTTATCTAAGTTCAAACTCTTATAACAAAAATCTAATGATTGTTTTTAAACCAGGTATAGAAATTCCCACCAAGGAATTAGGACCCTCTTTACGAACGTTGAAGAAGGAAGGAAAAATCAGATTCTCCTCAATCTCACCTGCATTAAATAAAACATTAATTACAAATCTTGCAAATCAATATAAAATAAAAATCATTGAGACAAATAAACCAGAAAAACTTTATAAAGGTATCATAACGAGTGGAGAAATTGAATTATTTGACAAAAATGAAGTTTCTCTAGGATTTTATGTTGCCAAAAGCAAGAAGGAGTTAGAAAAAAGTTACTTTAGAGATGAAACTGCTATTTTTGTTAATGTAAAAAATAAGGGTTTAGTCGTTCTTACGGGTTGCGGTCACTGTGGAATTATTAACACAATAAAATATGGGCAAAAATTAACTGGTATTAATAAGATATATGCCGTAATCGGGGGATTTCATGAAGAATGGAATCCTGATGAGGTTGTAGATAAAAAAGTTAAATATCTTGAAGAAATAAATCCTGAAATAATATGCGGAATGCATTGTACTGGCTTATATTTTAATGGTGAAATGTCAAAACATAATGCACACACACTTGGTGTTGTAGGAACTGAATTTCATTTATAATTAACTTTTTATTTATTTATTTAGTTGAATATGATTTATAAATTAGAAATAATTGAATTAATACATGGATATTCCAGAAAAATGCCCTGGAAAAGAAGATAAAATTTATACGATAATAAATCTCATTCGACTTGCTATATCTTGCGTGATTTTATATTTTCTTCACTGGGGTTTTACAATTGGATTTTTAATTTATTGGATAGTGTGTATTTTTATATTTTTTGATAGATATTTGTGTAATCGATGCATCTATAGATTAGGTAAAGAAGTTGAATCAATACAAGAATATAATGAAAAATATGGTACTGAATTTAAACACCGGTTAATGGTTTCCTTTCCATTTTTATTAATTGATTGGTTTTTCGCGATTGGTATTGGAATATACATCATCATAGTCGATATTTCATTAATTCTAATCATTTTGCCCTTGATAATAATTCAATTCATATTAACAATGTATAACTTAATTTCAACACCAAAAAAACACTGCCCTGAATGTTTATTCCGGGAATACTGCCCAGTATCGAAAAAATAACACAATAGGAATTCTTATATTAAGATAGAAATTATAAATTTATCTCAATTAATTCAAAAAGAGAAACCTCATTAACTGTCTTTTTTTCTATCAATTTTTTTAGTTTATTATTTCTTATAAACTGAAAACCACTTTCTTGAGCATTTATTATTGCAAATATTAGCCGTTTTGCTGTAGGTAAACTAATAGCATCACTACACTTCACTCTTAACATTTTTCTTATGTCTGTAATCGTATAAAGCGTGTTTAATTCTAATTTATGAAATATATCAACCATTCTTTCAATCCAATTTCTCTTAACTTTGTTCTCTTCTGGCATAATAAAAAGAAGTTTTTAATTATTCTTTATAAAAATATATAGAATAAATACTATAAAAAAGTTACTAAACAAGATCTCTTCTTTAGTTTATAAGACTTTTTCTCTAGTTGAGGTGACTTTTTCTAGGGTATAGTAAAGTTTAAATATAGGTTTGTCCACTTAACTTAATGACTATTAACTTTTAATACTATAAAAAAATATTAAAAAAAATAAGATTATTATAATGGAACAGGAAAAACCAATATTAAAACCTATAAAACCTCCAATCAAACCTATAGTTGTTAAAGAACCGGCTAAAGTTAAGAAAATAAAAGAGAAGACAATAAAGATGACGTTAGAAAAAAATATTAAAAGTCTTGTCCATTTTATGGCATTTCCAGGGCCTCGATTAGGTAGGAGCACAATTTATGGTGAAGCTCCTGAAAAGTATATGCTAGATTCCATAAATTGGATCGGAAAACACGGCTTTTTTAAAGGAATTGAGATCACTCTTATAAAAGATCACGAGATCCGACAAAAAGTTATTAATTTATTAAAAAAATACAAGTTTTACATTACATTTTGCGCTCAACCAATTCAACTAATTAATGAAGATAATTTAATTGCACAAACAGATATCAGTTCAATTGATGAGTTAGAAAGAACTAACGCAGTCAATCGTCTTAAACATTACATAATTGAAGCCTATGAATTTGGAGCAATTAATTTCTGTTTTTTAAGCGGTAAGGATCCAGGGACTGAGAATGGATTACGTTTAAGACGGCAGGCAACACAATCTTTAATTCGTTCAATTCATGAAATTTGTGTTTATAATAAAAGTATTGCTAAAAAATTGAATAAAAGGCCTATGAAAATCACATTGGAAACCTTTGACAGGCTTTCAGATAAAAATTGTAAAAACCAATTGATTGGGCCTTCTGATGAAGCAAGAGAACTTGCTGAAATAGTTAGAAACAATTATGGTCATGATATTTTCGGTATCTTATATGATTTAAGTCATATGTTTTTATTAAGGAATGGATTTGATCATGAAGAAGCAAATGTATTGCGTTCGCTTGCTCCATATTTAAATTTTATTCATATTGCAAATACAATTATTGATAAAGAGCATCCTCAATATGGCGACGCTCATGTGGGGATGGACCATCCAGATGGAGCTGTAACTTCTGAAATACTAGCAAATTTTGTAAAAACATTAAATGAGATTAATTATAAAAATCCAATTGGTTTTGAGTTTATACCACAAGGAAGACAATTAAGTGAATCGGTTGTTAATATTGCAGTTGCATCGTATAAGGAAGCAGCTGAACAGATTGATGTTAATTATGCATTAGGGGCATATAGATTTAAGACACGTAGATTTCTTCCTGAAAAGATTTTCTATATGATTACAGATTATAGACTAAACAGCTATGAGATTATTCGACAGGAAATGAAAAATCGGCAGAGAAGAGAAAGACCTTGGGGAGATAATTTGATTATTATAGCTGCAGATCATCCAGCGAGAAGAGTTACTCGAGTGGGAGAAAATGATTTAGCGATGGGAGATAGACAACAGTATTTAGGTAGAATTTTAAGAGTTCTGATTCATGACCGAGTTGATGGTGTAATGACTACCCCAGATATTATGGATGATTTATTTTTGATTAATTACTTCTATAAAGAAAATGGTGGGGAATCATTTTTGGATAATAAAATATTGTTGGGATGCACTAATAGAGGTGGATTGTCCGGGTCTTCTTACGAAATGGATGATTTATTAACAGCGTATACAGTAGAAGATATTATAAATTGCAATTTAGATGGCGCAAAAATGATGTTCAGAATTGATTTAGAAACACGTCAAGCAAGATATAGTCAAAGGACAATTGAAATATGCTCGAAAATCATTAGAGCATGTAATAAAAACAATATTCCTGCATTTGTTGAGCCATTACCGGTGTATAGAGAAAAAGATGGAACTTATGTTGTTCAATATAATGCCGATGATATAATTAAGGCTATTGGGATTGCAACGGCGTTAGGTGGTTCTTCAAGTAATATTTGGTTAAAAATTCCATATGTTGCAAATTTTGAGCAAGTTGTAAGGAGTACAAGCAATCCTATTTTAATGCTAGGAGGAGAAAGCACAGGCAATCCAACTGATATCTTGGAAAATTTTGAAAGAGGCTTAGGTGCTGGTCCAAATGTAAAAGGATGTTTAGTGGGTAGGAATTTATTATATCCTGGATTCGACGATCCATACGCTTCTGCAGTTGCTGTATCACGAATACTTCATGATTATGATAATACAGAAAAGGCGGTAAAAGAATTAGCGAAAAATCGAGCAAAACGTATGGATTTTTTCACATCAATAATATTGGGAATTCATACAGAAGCTGAGAAGGAGTTTAGTTATCCTTCGGAATTAACTTAAAATTTTTTTAATTCCTTAAAAACATTTGAAATATCTTTTTTTATTATTTAAAAGGTAAAATTATTTTAATTTGATTAATTTTTAATTAAATAATATGAGAAAGGAAAAATTCCTCAATACTTTTAAATTACCTTCTACAAGAAATCCAGATATAAAGATTATTGACCCGATGGAAAAATTGCAAAAGAAATCTGTGGAACAAAATATTATAAAAACTGGAACAACAACTGTTGGATTGATTTGTAAAGATGCAGTTATATTAGGAACTGATAGACGTGCAAGTATGGCATATTATATTGCATCTAAAACTGCTAAAAAGCTTCATAAAATTCAAGATCACCTTTTTATGACTATTGCGGGAAGTGTAGCTGATGCTCAATACATTGTTGACATTATAAAAGCTGAAACAACAATATTTCAATTAGAAAAGGAAAGACCAATTCAGGTTAAAAGTGCTGCCAGAATTCTTTCAAACATATTATATCAAAAAAAAATGTCTCCATATGAAGTTGGATTAATTTTAGCCGGAATAACTGAGGAAGAAGGACCTATTTTGATGGATATTGGTTCATATGGTTCAATTTTACCTGATGATTATATTGCTGTTGGTTCAGGAACTCCATTTGCAATTGGGGTCTTAGAAGCAAACTATAAAAAAAATTTACCCCCTGAAGAAGGCAAGAAAATTTGTGTTGATGCGGTAAAATCCTCTATAATTAGAGACATGGCATCAGGAAATGGGATCGATATTGCAATTATTCGAAAAGATGGAGCAAGTTCGGAAGAATTTATTCCAATTAGTTAATTGATTTTTTTCACTCTTTTTATTACTAAATTTAATTTTCCGGCTTTCTTTTACTATTTTAATTCAAAATTTGATAAATCTACTTATATCATTTCTTAGATAATTTCCCTATTTTTCTTTATTTTTTTCTTATTCTTTTTTATAAAGAATGATTTTTTATTATATTTTAAAAATAAATAAATAAATGGAGAAATTTAAATATAGAAACTTTTATTTTAAATTTAATTAAGACTAAAATGTTTTTAAGGGATAAATGGGCGGGTATTTTAATAAAATTTAAAAATATGAATGCCTAATAAAATTTGATTTAATAAAATTTTTATAATATTTATATAATTACAATTAAAATAAACATTCAATAAATACATTGAAAAATTAAAAAAAATACATTTTTTCATTGAGAGAAACATATTAAGCGAAGGAGAATTACAGTGGTTTATAGAATATTAATGGATCTTTCTCATAATGAACAAGTAGAAAACTTCCCTGACGCTTTTAATGAAGATGATTTTATCATTGAGTTTATAAATAAGAATGAGGGACCGCTAACTTATGATATGTTAGAGGATTTTGATGTCTTAATTTTAGGGAATATTATACACAATAAGGATAATAAAGACGATAAATTTACTCCTGAAGAATTAAAAGCCTTAAAAGAATTTGTTGGAAAGGGAGGAGGTTTATTAGTAACGACCGGAGCTGGAGGAGATCGAGAGATATCAATCAAACAGGGATCTATTAGAGTTCTTTATAAACTAACCGGTGTGAAAAAATTCTGGAATGGAGTGATACTATATCCTAAAAGAAATTCCATTATTGATAATGTCAATTTAAAAATTGATACTATATTCCAACATCCCATTACGGACGGTATTAATCAATTAATATTAGGAAATTGTACATTCTTTTCCATTACGGAAGATGCTGAAGATATAATAACAACATTTGAAAAAGCATCATTTGAGTATTTTGGTTTAAAAGAAATTGATGAGATTGGACAAGTTCCCATCTGTGTTATTTCTGAATTTTATAATGGACGCGTGGTAACTTTAGGATCATCATCAATTTTCTTCGAAGATAACGAAATCGGAATAGATATAGAGGATAATCGTAAATTCCTGGACAATATCATTAGATGGCTCTGTTTTGACAAAGAAGAAAGAATTGTCGAAGAAGAGGAGGAGGTAAAAAAGGAAGAAGAGGAGGAAGAAGAGGATTTTGAAGAAGATTCTTTTTTTTAAAAAATTAAATTAATTTTAAGACTATCTTATTATTTTTACAAAGAAATATTGATACTTAACAAAATTATAGTTTATTTTAAAAATGATATTTAAATTTAGACGCCCTGACGCCGATATTGCTTGGAAAAATCTAGAGATACTTAAAAGATTGTCAAGATACCACGGAATTATTGAGAATAGGGAAATTGCAAGATATATTTTAGCAAAAACTGTCGAGTGCGATTTTAATTCCAATGATTCAATAGAAAATCTCGAAAAACTATTAAAACAAAAATCTAAAGAATTTAATAAAATTTTAAGTGAAGATATTAATTCACAAAAGAAACGCAAAATTCAGGAAAAATCTTATTTAAACTTATCTGAAACGATTGCTTATAAATATCTTGAAAATTGTAAATTTTGTGAGAGAAGATGCGGTGTTAATAGAATTCAAGGCGAAAAAGGATTTTGTCACCTAGATAAGGATATTTACGTTTCTTCTGCTTTTTTACATTGGGGAGAAGAATCGGTATTAGTGCCGAGTGGAACTATATTTTTTATTGGATGCAATTTTGGATGCGTTTTTTGCCAGAATTATGATATATCTAACGCATGGAAAGGTCGAAGAAAAATTGAAGATATTGCCCAAAAAGTTGATGCGAAAAAATTAGCTGCAATTGCACAAAAATTGGTGGAGAATGGGGGAATTAATGTAAATTGGGTTGGAAGCGACCCTATCCCGTGCCTACATCTCATTCTTGGTTCACTGCTATATCAAAATATAAACATTACGCAATTATGGAATTCTAATTTTTATTTAACGGAAGAATCTTTGGATTTAATCATAGATTTTATGGATTTTTGGCTACCTGATTTAAAATATGGAAATGAAACTTGTGCAGAAAAATACTCTGGAATAAAAAATTATTGGGAGGTTTTAACAAGGAATCTTAAAAAAATTCATGACGATGGCAGCGGAGAGATTATAATACGTCATTTGGTTATGCCTAACCATATTGATTGTTGTTCCAAACCAATTTTAGATTTTATTGCGAAAAAAGTCCCAAAATCAGTTGTGAATATTATGGGGCAGTTTAGACCAGAGTACAAATCTAATCAATATCCTGAAATCAATCGAAGACCAACTTCAAGCGAAATGCAAGAAGTTAAATGGTATGCAGATAAGTTAAATATTCTTTATAAGCCAGTATCCTAAGTTTTAATTAAAGAAAATTTAAAATTTTTAAAAATATTTATCAAAAAAGTTTAATCTATAATCTCTTTAAGGATAAATATAACTTAAACCCAAAATTTAAAAAATAAAAGAATATTTTACTTAATAACACGTATTTATTTCTTTAAACATAGAATATATTTAAGGCATATGTTAATTTGGAGAGATTCCTATGAGCTTTGAATTGAAAGATATTAAAGGACTAGGTGTTAAAAGTGCCGAAAAATTGAAAGCAGGTGGTATTGAATCTGTTGAAAAATTGGCTCAATTGAGCGTTGAAGAGTTATCTAAAGTCGAAGGAATTCGAAAAGGTAGCGCAAAAAAATATATTGAAGGTGCAAAAACATTATTAAACTCTAGCAAAAAAGAATCTATAAGTAAAACTGAAGAAAAGGATAAAAAAGACGAAGAACAAGAAGTAATTGCTGAAGAAGAAAAGACTGCTGAAGAAGAACTAAAAAGATTGAAAAAAAAGAAGGATAAGCTAAAAGAACTATCTATTAAAAAAGGTGATTTTGTTCTTGTAAAAATTACCGGTCGTACAGAAAAGGGATATATATTTCAAGTTAGTAGTCCTGAAGATGCAAAAAAAGCAGGAATTTATGATGAAAAGAAAGACAAACAAGGATTTTATACTCCAGAATTTGTAATAGTTGGAAAATCTGGATTTGTAATTGAGGGTATAAATGAAATTTTAGAAACTATGAAGTTTTTTGAAAAAAAATCTGTCAGAATACCTCCAACTAAAGCGTTTGGAAAACGAGAGGCTAAAAAAATTGATCGTATGGCAATTCAAAGATTTAAAAAATTAAATGAAGGAAAACCTCCTGAGCTAGGACAAACATATGTAAATAAAAAAGGACAGAGAGGTACTGTCACTCGCATTGTACAAGGACGAGTTATAATTGACTACAACCACCCTCTTGCAGGTCAAACTCTTGAATATAATTTAGAAGTCATTGATAAAATAGAAGAATTTGATAAAAAATTAGCACGTTTTATTGAATTAAGAATGCCTGGAGCAAAAGCTGATCAATTCAAAATAAAATTTGAGCCTAAGAAAAAGTCAATTGAAATTGAAATACCTCAAATGCATCAGTTTAATCAAGGCCTTTTAATGTTTAAATTTGGATTAGCAATGGATCTACAAAATTATTTAGATGGACAGATTGATACTGTTAAATTCCTAGAAGTTTTTGAAAAACCAAAAATTCCAGAAACACCTACACCTGAGCCAGAACAAAATCAAAATCATGAACACGAACAAGATGACAATAAAAGTGATGAATCAAATAAAGAAAAGAAATAGATTTATTTGGTCACCTAAACAATATTTAATAACCTAGTCTATTTTATAAACTCAAAAGATTTTATTTATCTTAGAACTATTTCAAGGATCTCAATAATGGGTAAAAAAATAACCTCTTTTTATTCAAAATACAAAGGTGTTTCAGATACTGCAAAAAAAATCAACCGAATTTGGGAAAAACATATACGAAAGGCATCAAAAGAGATAAGGAAATTATATAAATCAGCACCGATCAAAGAAGAGCGCCAAGAAATTATTGAAGATATTCATAAACAGGGGTATAAGGTTTTTGATCTTCATATCCATACATATATTAGCGATGGGAATGAGAGTCCTCAATCTGTCGTAGATTATGCAATTGATATCGGACTTGATGGAATAGCAATAACAGATCATAATGCAATAAGAGGCGGAAAATTAGCTCAGCAATACATAAAAGAGAAGGGGTATGGTTTGCTGTTATTTCCTGCAGAAGAGATATCTTCGTGTGAAGGGCACATTGTTGCATATTGGGTGGAATTTCCTGAAAAAAAGATTAAAGCAGGTCTCTCTGCTGTCGAAACTTGTAAGAAAATTCATAATATGGGTGGAATAGCAGTAGCTGCTCATCCGTTTGGACCCCATGGTGTTTCAGACCCGGAATTATTAACCACTCTTTTTGATGCATTGGAGATAAATTCTCGTTCTACAGCAGGTTCGGATTCTTTAGCAAAAGATTTTGCAGAGGCACAAAAAATTGCATACACGGGTGGAAGTGATGCACATTTAATTCAATCTATAGCATGTGGATGCACTATTACTAAACAACCTGTAAAAAGAACTTCAGATCTTTATGAGTTAATTATTAATCACAAAACAGATGTTTTAATTACACCAATGTGGGTGGAGATACTTACATATCTTGAAGAATTAGCTGAAGACTATGAAGAAGGACTAATTCAAAAATAAATTTTTTACTCATTTTAAAAGAGAACTTTTATTATTTATCTGTTAGAAATAACATCGAATATTTAATAAATGCTAAATAACTGTTTCAACCTTTAAATAAGTGATAAATTTAAATAAAGATTTTTTCTTATAACTTCATAGAATGCAACAAAAAAGGGTTATACTTAGCGCAGAGGCAAGTCATGAAGTTATTAAAATATTCATTGAGCATTTACAAAAACTTGATATTGACTTACAAATCTATAATCCAATTAGTAGTCCCCAAGATTTAGAAGATAATAAAATTTTCAATAGTAAATGCGATTTATTACTAGTTAAAGTTCATAATGATACCTCGATTGACTTTTTACATTATGCAAAACTTCACAATATTTCTACATTAAATAGTATCGATGCAGTTCTTAATGTTAAAAATAAGGTTTCTTTAGATTATAGCTTGCGTGCTATTTTTGATAAACATAATTTTGAAAACATTCGTTTACCTAAGTCTTGGACATACTACTTTTATAAGATAAAACCCTTTAAAAAATGGATTCAGGACAAACTTCCTATTGTTATAAAATCTCATTATCAGCACGAAAAAATGCAACGATTTAATTATTTAATTAGAGATATTAGCGAAATCAAGATGCTTGTTCGAAAGCATATGCTATTTCTTAATTATGATGTCTATATACAAGAATTTATAGACTCTGATGGAATTGATAATAAAATTTACGTAATTGGAGATAAAGTTTTTGGAATAAAAAGACCAAGCCCGATTTTTATTTATAAAAAATATGCAGCTCAATATATTGACACAAAAAAACTAGAACGAAAACAATATGATCCTGCACCAGAATTAATAGAATTAGCCCGTATTTTGAGAAAAGAACTTAAAATGGAATTCTTTGGATTTGATTTACTAAAATCAAATCAAGACGGTAATTACTACATTGTAGATGTAAACGATTTTCCTGGGTATAGAGGTATTAATGAAGCCGCCAAGACAATGGCAGATTATGTAAAGAATTATTTAAAATTGAACGATTTGATTAGTTGATGTATTTAAATATTTAATTTGATTTTTTCCTTAGGTGTATATATTCTCCATCCATAATACGCACTAGATATGTTCTTCCTTTTATTATCCACATAATTTTATGACCCTCCCTTGCTTTTTTACCCCACTCAGACTTTTTTCTACTATTTTGTTCGATAAATCGATAACCAAAAATATCTATGTATTTTACTCCACTACTAGAAAATTTTTTTACTGGATATTCTATACCATCAATTTCTACAGTTTTTTTCCCTTCAAATATAGCATTATATATCTTCAAACCATTTTCTTTTAAATCTTCCAATTTAATTAACCAACCAATTTAATAAAATATTTATTAATATTCACTATCGTGAATAATATTAAAAGAAAAGATAATTATAAAAAAAAAATTAACGTTTTTTTAGAATTCAAATAAGGCTTAATAAATTCAATAATTTTATCGTTAAAATTCTTTAAAGTTAATAAGTCTCCTCGTGCATTCACATCTAATATAGATTCTTTTAAATTTTGAAGATGGAGCCCTGCCCATTGCATTCTTTTCCACGATTTACCGGATATGGAGTTATAATAAGCCTGATCCAGTAATTTCTTAGCAATAATATAATTATATCTTCGGTAATCATTTGGAATAAAACGTTTCGCTCGACAGGGTAGTTTATATTTCTTGCATAGAGTAATTAATTTTTTATGAATTTTTTTTAAATAATTTCCATCTACATACATATTCCCCTTGTATAAATTTAAAAAATCATGAAGAATATCCTTATATTTACTATTTTTTATTTTATTTATAAAAAACTGGGCTTGGGAATCCCGCATTGTCATTCCAGGTGAAAATAATATAAAATCACATTTTGCTTCTTTGTTTTTTAAAATTATTTCTTCTAAATTTTCATCGGAATCCTCAAGGTAAGGGACAATTGGCATTAAATTGACACCAGTTTGGATTTTTGGAAATTCTTTTTTAATTTTCTTTAATGCTTCAATTCTCTTCAATGGAGGCGTTGCATGTGGTTCTAAAAATTTTGCAATCTCATCATCGAAGGTTGTAATTGTAAAAGATATCGTGCAATATGTATCAGCTGCGATTTTAGATAAAATATCTAAATCACGTAAAACTAAATCAGATTTAGTAGAAATACAGACAGGATATTTATATTTGAATAAAACTTCTAAAATTTGACGAGTATTTTGATATTTTATTTCAGCCGGTTGATAAGCATCACATACACCACCAGTTGCTACAACATCAGGTAATAATGTTCTGGCATTTTTTAATCGTTTATCTAATTTTTCTTTGACATTTTTCTTAACAATAATTTCATTGTCCAAATCGGGATGCAAGTAATACTTTTCAGAACGAGCATCACAATAAATACAAGCATGTTCGCAGCCATTGTATGGATTAAGAGTGTATCGGCACCAAAACCAACTGTCGATATATTTTAACTTATTTATGATAGTTTTGAACTCTTTCTCGATATATTTAACCATAAAACCATATTTTTCTTTGAAATATATATTTTAAATTTAGAAATTTATCAATTTGTTTCTAACATAATTAATTCCTTTAATAAGAGCCATTTTAGAATTTAACTCAACAATTAGCGCCCCCTCGTATTTATATGATTTAATCAATGAAAAAATCAAATCAAAATTTATATTTCCCTTACCAAGAGCGATATGTGGGTCGCGATCTTTTGTGTTATTATCAACTAAATGAACATTTTTAATTTTATTATGGAAGGTTTTCCAAAATGAAGTGGGGTCATCAGCGTTTGTCCAATAATGGGCAGTATCGTAAGTTATATAAAGATCATCACGATTGAAATGCGAGAAAAAATTGTTAAAATCTTCAGTTTTCAATAAAATATTAAGACTTTTTTGCATATTTTCAATGCAAATTTTTACTCCTAAATCTTCGGTGGCTTTTAAAATCTCTTTCACAGACCCAATTAATCGTCTCGTATTAAATTGATTAATGGAATTAACGACAAGATTGGCTAAACCAGGATGAATGGTTAATATTTTAGTACCAATCTCTTTACAAATTATAGCAGACTCAATATAAGAATCAATGGATGCTTGAGAGATTTTATCATTGTGGCTACATAAACTCACGTCTATAAAAGGTCCATGAATTTGTTTTTCTATCGAATATGATTCACATAATTCAATAAATTTTTTCTTATTTTCCTCAGAAGAAAGAATAGGAAAATCTAGCATAATCTCACAAACTTTTAATCTTTCATTTTCAGCCAATTTTAAAGATTCTTCAGTAGAATTTAAAAATAGTTCAAGAAGTTTTTTGGGTTTTTCTGACCATATAAGATCTAGAATTAATCCTAATGAGCTAATCCCTAACTTTAACATTATAAAACGATTTCAATTGAATTTAGAGATATAATGTGTAATTATAATTAAATTTAAGGAGATTAAGAAATTAGATTCTAAATAAGAAAAGTATTATTTCTTTTTCAATTGCTCTTTTAATTTTTTTATTTCTTTTTCTTTCTCTTCTATTGTTTTATCTTTCTCTTCTATTGCTTTAATATATTTTTTTTCTTTTTCTTCCAATTCTCTTTCTAAATCAGCTGCTTTGATCATATTATCTACGCCAAATAATTCCTCTTCATCTAAATCGATTCCGCTCTCTTCCGCTAATTGGTCATGAAATTCTTTTGAATCTTTCTTTATTTCATCCAGCAATTCTTTCAAATTTATCTCTTTTTTTTTTTTGAAAAAATAATTATTACAAAATAATAAATACATCTTTTATCATATAATTAAATTGATTTTTTTTTCCTACTTCTTTTTTTTTCAATTAATATCAATCAGACAGGTTTATCGGATAAACACCGTATTTCCTCTTGATGTTTTGCATTGCTTCAAATCGATCTGCAGTAACTGCTGGATTAATAGAATGCCCACTGCTGAAGATATACCCTCCACCAGGTGCAAGTTCTCGTATTAATCGTTTCGCGTAATCTTCTATTTCAGAAATTTCACCAATTGCCAACATTATGGGGCTTAAATTACCGCAAAAAGTTATTTTATCTCCGTACTTTTCATTTAATTTAAAAATATCATAGTCCGGATTAGCTGTAGTGCTTTCTATTGGATTTAATACATCAACACCACTTTTGATTATATCTTCAAAGATTTCCATTAAATCTCCATCGGAATGCAATAATATTTTGCAATCTTGTTTGTGAGCTGCATCGCATATCTGTTTAATCCACGGAAAGACATATTTTCTGTAATTTATTGGACTCATAAATAATCCGTTTTTAAAACCATAATCATCCCATAAAATAACCATCTGAGCATCATTCTCAGCCAAAATCTTAACGAGTTCAAGCGTAAATTTACCCCTATCATCAAAAACTTTTTTTGCTTGTTTATGCCTTCCAATAATTCTTGAGAAGGTTTCAAGTCCAAATCCTTCCCAAGTGCATTCCATCAAAGCTCCCGTAGATGGAACGGAGAATATTTCATTATTCATTTCTTCTTGAACTTCTCTGCCTGCTAAAAAACCGTTTAAACGAGCTTCCCAAGTAGGATCTAGTGGCTCCCAACTCTCATAATCCTCAAAACTTTTAAAATGACCTCCATAATAACCCATTATTGTGGTACCATCCTTCTCATAATATTCAAACTTCATAATTCTTCCATATTCATCAATAAATCCACTTGCATCTTCAAGAATTTCCCGTGGGAAAAGACTGGAGATACTTACTCCGATATCCAATCCAACTTTACGATAAAATTCATATGAGAATTTGTATCCTGTTTTTAATAAATTTTTTTGTTTCAGAAATTTTTGCAGGAGTTCATTTTTATTTGGCACGTTTTTTAATAATGAAATACCATAGTCTCCTTTACCAGGTTTCATACCGTAATGTTCCATAATTGTATTATTCGTAAATGCACTTTCCCAAGCTGGAACTCTATCGGGTTCTTCATGGTTTACTGTTTTTAATACCCGTTCTGGAGCTGTTAATTTATTCATTATTATAATCTCTAATTTTCTATTTAAAATGTTTATAAATATAAATTAAATCTAATTCTATAAGATCAAAAAAAGTCAAGCAAACCTCCAATTCCTCTCATTTTAGCATCTATGGCATGTTGAGGGCACATTTCCATGCAACATAAACAAGAAATGCATTTTTTTTTCAAAAAAATTGGATATTGTTGCTCTTTAAAGTTAATCGCTTCAGCGGGGCATATTTGAGCACACTCGCCGCATTTTCTACATAACTTCTGCTTTAAAACTGGTATTTTTTTAAAGATTTTATATACTACATGGCCTGTAACATAACTAACAACATTTGTCATAAATTCTCCAGGGACTTTAAATTTAGGAACTTGTTTTTTAGCATCTTCTAAGGATAAACCTAATATTTCAATTTCATCAAAATTTCCAATACCTAATCCCCTTTTGAACGCATTGTTTAAATGAGGCACATTTTTTAATCCATTGAATTTACCAATCTCTAATGCAACCAAATCTAATGCCAATTCATCTGTTCCAACAAGAATTAGGTTCCATTTAACCATTTCTCCCGCAGAAGGACCCCTTGGACCTTGCATAATTGTATGCAAATCGTAAATAGTTATTCTATTTGGTTTATTTTTCACAACCCATGAAAAATTATCTGCAAGAACCATTCCAAAATTCTGTGCGTTTTTGCCTAATAGATGATATTTTGCTTTTAATCCTCCCGGAATGATGCCCCAATAATTTTTTATAGCTCCTGTCATCGTAGCCTCCACATGAGTTTTTAACTTTGGAAGATTTATTATAATATCACAATCTTTTACCGGTTTTGATACAAAGAATTCTTTCATAATTAAACCATCTTCAATTATTTCTTTTTCCGGAATTTCACTTTCGAAATTTACGAATTCTATACCTCCTCTCTCGCAAATATCAAAGAGTCCTATTTTCTTGGCAACAGAAGAAGCATTTTTCTTAAATTGACCAGGAGAATCACCAATTCTTACATTTTCCATGGAAATACCAACACTTTTTAGGTAATTAACAACTCCTTCAACAAAAACTGGCTGTGTACACGCATCTCTTTCAGTAGAAAGCAAGTTTGGTTTTAATAAGATATATTTTGAATCTTTAAAGCTAAATGGTAAATCTTTCTCAACCAATTTGATAGCATTAAAAATTGCATCAATAACGCTATCAAAATCTTTTACATTTACAATACCTATTTTTGTTATCATTGTTAACATTTAAGGTTTAAACATTATAAAAATAATTTATTGTTGCATTTTTCTAAACAAAACTATTTAAATTGGCAAATTTTATACCCTTTACTTTCATATTTGACAATGTTTGGGAAATATTTCCTTCTGGTATATCTATTCCTCTAGTTAAATCTACAATGAAATAGACTTTGAATCCAAAATCAACTCCATCCATTGCGGTAAAATAACAACAATAATCTAATGCAAGACCACAAATGAAAACTCTCTTAATTTTTAATGATTTCAACAATCCAGAAAGACCCGTTTCAGTTTTTTTATCATTTTCAAGAAACCCTGAATAACTATCAATTTCTGGATTCATTCCTTTTCGAATTATAGCTCTTGCATAGGATATTTCTAATGAATTATGAAATTCTGCTCCATAAGTTCCTTGAACGCAGTGATTAGGCCATAGAACTGGACCTATTGCTTCAGTTTGGTATTCATCTCCTGGATTCTTTCCAGGATGATTACTGGCAAAGGATTTATGAGTACTAGGATGCCAATCTTGAGTTAATACTATGGATCCCACTTTTTCATAAAAGATTTTGATTATCTTATTAATTCCAGGGATAATTTGATTAGCTTCTCTTACGGGTAAAGCACCACCCAGCATAAAATCATTCTGCATGTCAATAATAATAAATACATCATTACTAGAAATTGTAATATCTTTTACATATTTAATCTCGTCAAAATCCAAGTTAATCACTACTTTAAACATTTTTAATTTTCATTCTTTATAGTTTACTATACAGATATTAATTTTGTCCTAGATATAATTTAATAAGGGGATTTGAAACTTTTTCTTTATTCAAATGCATTTTTCTTTATAAAGTATAATCTTTTATTCTAATTCTTCTTCTAAGTTTTAGATCAAAATGACTAAGATACAAATCACTTCAAATATGACTTTTCATCACTGAATTTAATACTCAATCGAATTTTTACCTTCTTATACCTTCGTAATTAAATCCATATCTTTAAAAGCGGAACACAATTATATAAAGTAGTGCATGAAAAATGATTAGTAGAAAATTCTATTCTTTTTCAAAATCGAAAATCAGTTTTGATTTTATTTTTCATATTTTGCACTTATAACCCGCATCATCATAAGCAACATAGCTGATGATGCTAAAATGCAACATTGTTTTTGAATTCTATTCTATATTTTTTCTTGGATTAAAACAGTTTTAGAATAGAAACCATAACAAAACATAATTAAAAATAGAGGTAATAAAAATGAAACTGAAAGGTGAATATATTCATCAATAAAAAGATGAAAAAATTAAAATCAAGTCTTGAAAAGGAAATTCAAGCAAAATCTAACATTCAAAATATGATAAAATATGATCCCCCATTAGAACAGAGACAGGGGAAAATTCGTTTAGATTTTAATGAGAATACATTTGGATGTTCTCCTAAAGTATTGGAAAGATTCCAAAAAATATCAATTGAAGATTTTTCTATATATCCAGAGAATAATACTTTTCGACTAAAATTGGCAAAATTTCTTAATCTTTTTCCCTCAGAAGTGCTGCCATCTAATGGTACTGATGAAGCAATAAAAATAATTATGGATGCTTATCTTGATACTGACCAAGAATTAATTTTATTAACACCATCGTTTACAATGTACGAGATTTATGCTTTAATTGCTGGAGCAAAAATTCGACCCATCCTTTATAAAGCAGATTTTTCCTTTCCTTTGGAGGCTATTTTAGCTGCAATTTCACAAACTACAAGAATGATAATTATTGGTAATCCAAACAACCCAACTGGCACTATTGTTAAACAAACAGACATAGAGAGAATTTTAAAAAAAGCAAAAAATGCACTTGTTATTATTGACGAAGCATATTTTCACTATTATGGAAAATCTTCAATGGGACTAATTCGATCTTACTCGAATTTAGTTGTCCTCCAGACTTTTTCAAAAGCTTTTGGATTAGCAGGATTGAGAATAGGGTACATTATGGCAAATTCAGCAATAATTGAAACGCTTCAGAAAGTTATTTCCCCTTATAGTGTTAACAAATTTGCACAAATTGCAGCAATAGCATCAATAGAAGATATGGGTTTTATCAACCAAAAAGTTGAAGAAGTTCGGAAGAATCGTCAGTTCTCAATAAATCAATTACAGAATTTGGGTATAAAAGTAATTCCTTCAGAAGCAAATTTCATAATTGCATATTTTGGAGAAAAAATGCAAAAAGTTTACACTCTTCTGAATAATTTTGGAATTCTTGTACGAGATCAAAGTAAAAAACCACTATTAAAAAATTATCTTCGTATTACTATTGGTACAAAAGAAGAATGCATTTTGCTAGTAAAAGCAATACAACAAATTTATTCGGAAATTGAACAAGATTCAGTAAATAAAATACCATATTTGAAAAATTTGAGCAAAATTGACAATCAAAATTATGGAGAGAGACAATAAAATGAGAAAAGCATCCGTAAATTGTCAGACAAAAGAAACAAAAATTGATATCAGCTTAAATGTAGATGGAAAAGGTAAATATAATATTTCATCACCAATTGCATTTCTATCTCATATGTTAGAATCATTCGCTAAACATGGACTATTTGATATTTCTCTAAAAGCAGAGGGAGATATGCAAGTGGATCAGCATCATACAGTTGAAGATTGTGGAATTATCCTTGGAATGGTATTCAATAAAGCATTGGGCTCAAAAAAGGGAATTAATAGAGCAGGATATTTTGTTTTTCCTATGGATGATGCATTGGCTTCAGTTTCAGTTGATCTTAGTGGAAGGCCATTCTTAATTTATAATGTTCAGTTTACAAGACATTTTTGCGGTGATTTTGATACAGATTTGCTTAAAGATTTCTTTCAAGGTTTTGCAGTTAATTTAAAAGCAAATATCGCAATTCAGCTTTTATATGGAAAAAATGATCATCACAAGATAGAAGCAATATTCAAGGCACTTGGGAAAGCTATGAAGATGGCCTGTTCAATTGATCCAAGATTAGGAGAAAATATTTTAAGTACAAAGGGGCGTTTATAATGATCACAATAATTGATTATGGAGTAGGAAATATTAAAAGTGTACAAAAAGCATTTACAAAGATAGGAATAAAATCCATTATTTCAACAGAATCCCAAAAAATTGAGGAAGCAACTAAGCTTGTTCTTCCCGGAGTAGGAAATTTTGGCGATACTATGCAAGAACTTCGAAAACTAGGGTTTGATAAGATTCTTATTACTAAAATACAAGAAGAAACCCCATTTTTAGGAATTTGTGTTGGTATGCAAATATTGTTTGAAACAAGCAGTGAAGCTGAAGGGATTAATGGACTAGGAATTTTTCGAGGACGCGTACAAAAATTCACACAAGGAAAGGTACCTCATATTGGCTGGAATGAAATTATTCCAAGAAAGTCAAGAGTACTTAAAAAGGGATATGTATATTTTGCTAATTCATTTTATGTTGTACTAAAAGATGATTCAATCATTTCCGCAGAAACAGATTATTTTGTACGATTTGCCAGTGCAATTGAAAAGGATAAAATTACAGCATTTCAATTTCATCCAGAAAAAAGTGGAGTATTTGGTCTAAATACATTAAAGAGGTGGGCAAAATGTTAGCAAAACGGATAATTCCTTGTTTGGATATCAACAGAGAACGCGTAGTAAAAGGAATAAATTTCAAAAATCTTAAAGATATTGGAAATCCTCTTGAACTAGCAAGATATTATTCGAATTCTGGAGCAGACGAGATAAGTTTTCTAGATATTACAGCATCTTATGAAAATCGTAAAATAATTCTTGAACTCGTGAAATCAGTAGCAAATGAAGTTTTTATTCCATTATCTGTTGGAGGTGGAATTCGAACAATAGAAGAAATTCAATCTATTTTAGCTGCAGGTGCAGAAAAAGTAAGCATTGGTACCAGCGCCGTTCAAAACCCACAGTTAATTGCAAAGGCTGCAAATAAGTTTGGAAATCAAGCAATTGTTCTTTCAATAGACGTTCAGCGTTCTTCTTCAATGAAAAATGGCTGGGAAGTTTATATCAATGGTGGAAGAAAACCAACTGGGTTAGATGCATTAGAATTTGCACAAAAAATGGAAAACTTAGGATCAGGTGAAATTTTATTAAATTCAATCGATCGTGATGGGACAAGACTAGGCTATGATCTTGAATTAATTAAATTATTTAATGAAAATCTGAAGGTTCCAATTATTGCATCTGGTGGAGCAGGTACTTTAGAGAACATTCTAGATGTTTTTACAATTGGAGGTGCAGATGCAGCTCTTGTAGCTTCACTTTTTCATTACAAAAATTATAAGATTACGGAAGTTAAAAAATATTTGCGAAAGCACAAAGTGGAGGTGCGTCTTTAATGCTAATTCCAAGCATTGATTTGATGAATAATAAGGCAGTTCAACTTCAACAAGGGAAAACAAAAATATTAGAAAGAGATGATGTTCTTGAATTGGCAAAAGAATTTCAAAAATATGGAGAAATTGCGGTTATTGATCTTGATGCAGCCCTCAATCAAGGTGATAATATTGAACTCATTAAGAAAATCTTAAAAATTGCAGAGTGCCGTGTTGGAGGTGGAATTCGCACACTTGAAAAGGCAAATCAAATTTTGCAATTGGGTGCAAAAAAAATTTTTATTGGAACTAAAGCATACCCAACATTTCTACAGAAATTACCTAAAGATCGAATAATTGTTGCAATTGATACGAGAAATGATGTTGTTGTAAATGAAGGTTGGACAAAACCCACACAAAAGACACCTAAAATGATGATTAAAGAATTAGAAAAATATTGCTCTGAATTTTTATTTACAAATATAAATATGGAAGGATTGATGAAAGGGATAGATTTCGATTTAGTTAGAGAATTAAGACAATTAACTAAAAAAGAATTTACCGTTGCAGGGGGAATTACAAATCTTGATGACATCAGATTTTTAGAGAAATTAAATTGTAATTCACAAATAGGAATGGCAATATACACAGGAAGATTAAATCTTATGGATGCTTTCATCTCAGTTCTTGATTTTAAAAAGAATAACGGATTAATTCCAACAATTGTGCAAGAGAAAAATGGACAAGTGCTAATGCTTGCATATTCCTCAAAAGAATCTTTAAAACTAACATTTCAATCAAGAAAAGCAACATATTATAGTCGATCTCGAGAAAAAATTTGGATAAAAGGTGAAACATCAAATAATCATCAAGAATTAATCTATGCAAGATATGATTGCGATAAAGATACAATACTTTTCAAGGTTAAACAACATAATTTTGCTTGCCATCTGGGACGATATTCTTGTTTTGAACAAAAAAACTTTACATTAAATGAGTTATTTGATGTTATTAAATCAAGATTAAAGGTATATTCAAAAGATTCATATACATCCCAAATATCACAAGATGAAGAGAAAATCAAAGCAAAAATCTTGGAAGAGACAAAGGAAATTCTAAATTATACATCAGTAGACAATCTCATTTGGGAAATTGCTGATTTAACCTACTTTATTCTGGTTTTAATGGCAAAAAAAGGGATTTCTCTTAATGATATTAAAAATGAACTATGGAGACGACGAAAATGACTGGTATTCAAATTCAGATGGGAATTCCATCTAAGGGAAGGATGGGAAAAGAAACTAAAAATTTTTTGAATAAATGTGGATTGACAGTAATTCGAAGAAAACGAGAATATCTAGGAAGAATTTTGACAATTCCGGAAATTCAACTTATTTTTCAACGACAAAAGGACATTCTTCGTGGAGTAGAAAATGAGTCTTTAAGTTTTGGAATTATTGGATATGATTTATTAAAAGAATATGCTAATTTAGCTGGAAATGAAGTCGTAATTCTTCATGACGGACTTGGATTTGGAAAATGTACACTAGAGCTTGCAATTCCTGAAGGATGGAAAGAAGATTCTCTTGTACAAATTCTTAAGAATAAAAAGAAAATTCGTATTGCAACAAAATACACTCGGCTTGCAAGGCAATTTCAAGAAGTATGCAAGGACCAATTTGAAATTATTAATGGAACTGGATCTATTGAAGTATTCCCAACATTAGGATATTCTGATGCAATAATTGATTTAGTTTCAACTGGGCAAACAATTAAAGATAATCGATTGAAACGCATAAGTGGAGGAATAATTCTCAAATCCCAAGCAATCTTCATTGGAAATCGAAAAATGCTTAAAAATCCCAAAATTTTAGCAGTAGCTAAAGAAATACTTGAATATTTTGAGGCAACAATACGTGCTAATGAATATCTTCAAATTTTTGCAAATATGAAAGAATCTGATCCAAAAAAGATAGCTCAAGCACTTTTTTCAATTCCTGAACTAGCAGGATTACAAGGACCAACAATTTCACCAGTTTACAAAAAAGATGGGACACTATGGAATGCAATTCACATTATTGTCAAAAAGAATCAGCTTCAAGAAGCTATTCAATCGCTCAGAAAAATTGGAGGTAGTGGAGTAATTGTTTCACCAGCATTGTATATTTTCGAAGAAGAACCACCACAATACCTTAATTTATTACGTGAAATGCAAAATGAATCAAAAAATAATGGAAAAGGATGTGAGGAATATGGAGATCCTAACCTTAAAATATTATAAACGTAAGCATTTTGATTATACAGAAATGTTTGAATTAAAAAAAGTTAGAAAAATTTTAAAATCAGTAAAAAGAAATGGAGATTCCGCAATCAAGCACTATACAAAACAATTTGATGAAGTTAATTTAGAGAAAATTCAAATTCCAGAAGAAAGAATTACAGAAATCTACAAATCTGCTGATCCAAAATTAATTGAACTTCTACAATATGCTACAAATCGAATACAACTTTTTGCATCAAAACAACTAGAATCTTTCAAAAATCTTGAAATAAAGATTGAAGATTCAATCATTGGACAAAAAATTGTGCCTATACAAAAAGTAGGATGCTATGTTCCAGGAGGACGTTTTCCTCTTATTTCTACTGCATTGATGACAGTCATTCCTGCAAAAGTAGCTGGAGTGAAGGAAATATTTGTATGTTCCCCAAAAATTCATTCAATAACAATACTTGCAGCAAAAATTGCTGGTGCGGATCGAATATTCAATATGGGAGGAGTACAGGCAATAGCTGCTTTTGCATTCGGAACTGAATCTGTACCAAAAGTCGATAAAATTGTTGGACCTGGTAATAAATATGTTACAGCTGCAAAAAAAGAAGTATACGGAACAGTGGGAATTGATTTTCTTGCAGGACCTAGTGAAATATTAATTATTGCAGACGAAACGGCTATACCAGAATTTATTGCTGCAGATCTTCTTGCACAAGCAGAACATGATCCAAATTCTATTCCGGAACTAATTACAACATCTCCTCAACTTGCAGAAAAAGTCAATCAACAACTAAAAATTCAACTTTCTAATTTAACGACAAAAAAAACTGCAGAAAGTGCATTAAAGAATGGAAAAATAATTCTTACAGATTCTATACTAGATGCTATAAAAATGTCAAATAATATCGCTCCAGAACATTTAGAAATTCATATTTCCAATCCAGATCTAATAATTGATAAATTATATAATTATGGTTCCTTATTCATTGGGAATTATTCTGCGGAAACATTTGGAGACTATTGTAGCGGAACTAACCATATACTTCCTACAAATGGGGCAGCACGTTACACAGGAGGACTATCAGTAAAAAATTTCATTAAAATCCAAACATATCAAAAAATTGGCAAGAAAGATGCAAAAAAAATAAGTCAAATTACAGAAAACCTTGCAGAAATAGAAGGATTATATGCACATAAAAATGCATCCATAATTCGTTTTAAATCTTTGTGAAGATTATTTAAAATTGATAGAGAGATTATGTGACTCCCACGATGTAAATATCTCCTGAAGAGTCTACAGCCAAGTTTATCCCTATATTAAATATTTTTAATTTTTATTCTTTTTATTTTATTGTTGGAAGCAATATTATTTTGTCTCAAATCAGCAATAAATAATTGTCAAATTTTGACACTAATTTTTATTTTTAATGTATTATTTTGGTATTAATAATAAATTTTAAAAAAAATAAAAAAATTGATATTAATATTAAATCTTAAAGGTTTAATGTTTTTATTAGAAGATTGTTGTGGTAAACCAAGAGATTCCTGCCAAGGTTTGTCTCTTGGACCTCAACATTTTTCCCTGCTAATTTATAATCGATAGTATAGAACTTTCCCTTATAAGATATTTGACCGCTATAGGTGATTTTTCTCCTTTTTTTAGCGTTTTTTTTCGGTGTAATTAAGATCTGATACGGATGGGTTATTAATAATTTATCTTTGGAATATAACTCTAATTTATTTTCATATTCAAGCACATCAATCCTTGAACCTGAATATCCTGGCGGAACATCAAAAGCTTGGGACTTATATGATATTTGGTTGTATTTATTGACCTTTCTTTGCGACAACTCGTGAAGCCATCTCTCCCAATTCACCTGCGTTTGAAGTGGTCTAAAAATACGATCTTTCATTTCAAAAAAGATTTTTGCAGGCGGTCCTTTATTAGCTAACATGCGATGAGGTTTTTTGGTATTATACCAATTTAACCATTCCTTAAATTTTTGGTTAAAATCTGCCAGGGAACACTGAGGATTGTTATTGACATAATGCCTTCCTTCAATTAAAAACATTTGAACGACTGTGCCAAACCATCTTTCGAGCTTTCCTTTAGTTTGGGGGTGATATGGTTTAGCAAAAATAGGCTTAATATCCATAGACTCGAGAAGTTTTGAATATTTAGTTCCTAAATCCCCAATTACATTACGAAATTGAAGTCCGTTATCGGCAAGGATCTGGTTTGGTCTTCCATAAGCCATAATAGCATCTCGGATAATTTTTATTATATTTGTCCCTTTTTGGCCCCCAAAATATTCCGCTGCCAATATGAACCTCGAGCAATCGTCCAGTAAACCTACCAAATACAATTGCTTTAAATGGCCAATAGTTTGAACGCCTGCAATATCAATTTGCCACAGATCATTTGGTTTTTTCCTTTCAAATTTGATATATCCCTGTTTTCGGTATTCAGATTTATAAGTAAGCCCTTGATCTCGAATAAATTTTCGAATTGTTGATATAGAAGGGTAGGAGTTTGGATATTCGTTTCTCAGTATTTTATGTACTAATGGTGCGCTTCTCTGTGGTAATTCCTCCTTTAATTCCACAATCCGATTAAATATTATAGACGGATATTTTTTTGGACGACCCGATTCCTTTTTAGAATTTTGGGAGACGAGGGAATTTTCTTGGTTTACACATTTAAGCCATCTATAAATGGTTCTCAAGGATTTTCCAAAATGAATTGCGAGTTCTTTGTGTGAAAGACCTTGATTATAATGCATTTCTTTCACTTCATCATATAAATCCTTTTTTATTTTATCTTTCATATCCATTGTTTAATCACTTCCTGTGCCGTAATTTAAGCACATTTGGTCAAATTAGACATAATATAAAAGTAAAATTGCTAATTAGGTCATAGTAAAAAATTTAGATTATGTTTCCTTAAATTAGTGCCCTAATTGAAAATGTCACTATTTATTACTGACGACTAACGGCAGTTGTCAAAAAATGAGACATTAAAAATTTTTAAAAATCGCTTATTTTTTGTCATTTTGCTACTACTGACAACATGTCGGCAGTAATAATTTTTTGTCAGGATTTATTACTGATTTTTGTCATTTATTTATTACTGACAACA
>JAHLWH010000158.1 GCA_019058015.1 Promethearchaeota archaeon
CAGTAAGACCATAGCTGTTTGATGCCAAGAGATATGAAAACCCACTTTTGTCACTTCAGACAAATTAGATTTCTTCACATCTGTAAAAATAAATTTATTTCCCCAAAAAGTATGAGCTCCAGATAAAAAAATCGATAATATGCCTCCAATTAGATAAAATAGATTCATAATTTATATTCCTCCTATTTTCAAATTAAAAGTATTCTATTAATATAACATAATCAATAATAATTCTCTATTGATTTATTAATTTATATTTTATATTTTTTACCAATGTGATCGATATAAAAAACCATATCTAAATCTCGAATAAAGAATAAACAAAAATGAAGATCATCATTTAATACAGAAAAAATATTATTTGAATAGTAAGTAAGAGAAATGTGTTAAATCTATGGTTGAAAGTAATAATTATGTCCTTATCATTGGCTCTTCTAATATGGATTTAAATGTCTATTTAGAACGTTTGCCTAAACCGGGAGAAACCATAACTGGGGGGGTGTATAAGCAATTCTTAGGCGGAAAGGGAGCAAATCAAGCGGTTGCGTCAGTTCGCTCTGGTGCAAAGACAGTCTTTATCGGAAAGATTGGTAAAGATACATTTGGAGATCAAATGCTCTCTCGTTTGAAAGCAGAAGGTATAGACACCAGTCATATTTTTAGAGATCCTAATGAAGCAAGTGGAGTTGCGTTAATTATGATAGATTCTAATGGTGAAAATATAATTGGGGTTGCTCCTGGAGCCAACTTTGGATTAACTCCTGACGAGGTAAAGATTAAATCAGACTTAATAAAAAATGCTGGAGCAATTGTTGTTCAAATGGAAATTTCAATTGAGACTATTGATACAATATTCAGAATTGCTTCACAGGGAACAGCAATAAAAATATTAAATCCAGCACCTTTAAAACCGGTTCCATTAGATATACTGAAGAAAATTGATATTATCATTCCCAATGAAGGAGAATTGTTAAGGTTGCATTCCTTTTCAATTCAAAAAGAACTTTCCGGCTCTAATGAAGAAAAAATTAAGCAAGCGTCTAAAAATTTAACCAAATTAGGTGTTAAAACAATAATAACAACCCTAGGAAAGAAAGGTGCTCTAATTTATTATGGGGATAAAGATAAATTTGAAATTATACCAGCATTAAAAGTGCAAGCAGTTGATACGGTTGGAGCTGGCGATTGCTTCAACGGATGTCTAGCAAGTGCTCTCTCTAAAGGAAAAACCATATTAGAAGCAGCCAAGTTTGCAACAGCAGCCGCTTCAATTGCCGTAACAAGAAAGGGAGCACAAAAATCAATGCCTTATTATGAAGAAATAATTAAAAAGATAAAGAATTAAGAATAACTATTAAAAATTAAATTCTTATTATGAAAATGAACTTTCGTGAAACAATTTCTAGAGGATATAGCTCAATTTTAAGGAAGAATGGTTCTGAAACACTCCAAATGGACATTTTGCAAAAAAAAGGAGTTAATTGTTATGTAATAAATGGAGAAGAGCTAATAAAATTTGAAGTAAAAGATGTTTTATATTTTACTATAACAATTAACCCTAAGACTTACTACATGATTTTTAATATATCAAATTCAGATTTGGTTGTAACTTACTCCCATGATCCATCTCTTGATGAAGAAATTTATGACCCATATAAATACGAAAATTCTGACAAAGTTGATATCGATCCGGAGGAACTCAAAAAATTTTTTAAAATCCCAGATGGATATGTCGATACATTACCAAAATGGTACAGCTTCAAGTTTACATATGAAAAATATAATTTAATTTTTATAAAACCTAATATGGGCATATCATGGCAACGACATGAAAAAAGAAACGAATTTTGGGAGATTTTAGGAGGTAATCCAATCATAATTAATAAAAATAAAGTCCATTATTTTGTAAAGGATCATAAAAAATTTGAAATTCCAATAGGTACTATACATTCTGTAATTAATTCAAATAGAAATAAGGATGAGTGGGTAATAATAAGAGAAAGTTGGAATGGAGACTTTGATGAGATGGATATCGAGAGGATATTCAATCCAAATCAATATTTTTAAATTAACTTTATGGAAAAATATTACCGATAAAAATTATTATCTCTTCTTTTTAGGGAAATACCCGAATCGAAAATTTAATAAACAATGAATGAAGGAAGTTTTGATTACAAATTTTGCTTACTTTTGAAAAAAATTTTTTAATTATGTTTTATTGAATTCACTATCTGAAAAAAGGATAATATTGGAATAAGAAATAAAAATAAAAAGGTTTGAAGAAATAATGCCTCCACCGGAAAATCAAGAGAAAAATGTTGATGATCAAGAGGAATCTAAAGAAAAAAATGAAAAGATTACAGAAAAGGAAGGTAATATTGAAGGAGATAAGCTAGAGATAGAAGAAGAACTAGATGAAGAAGAGGAATTGGCAAAAAGACAATTTCTTTATAGAGGTAAAACAGTTGACGAGCTAAAGAGGATGAATATGGATGAATTTATTCAACTTTTACCAGCAAGACAGCGTCGAAGTCTTAAAAGAGGTCTTCCAAATAGACACAAGAAACTTCTCGAGCGATTGAGAAGATCATATAGAGCAAAAAAAAAGGGAAAAGAATTAATAGTAAGAACCCACTGCAGAGATATGATAATTTTTCCGGAAATGGTGTCACTTACTGTGGGGGTTTATAATGGACATGAGTTTGTTACATATAAAATTTATCCAGAAATGATTGGGTGCTTTTTAGGAGAATTCTCAATTCCTACAATACACGTATCACATGGAAGCCCGGGCATAGGAGCGACCAGGAGCAGTAAATATGTACCGTTAAAGTGAGTCTCCTGAGAGATTGAACGAAAAAATATATAAAAAAATAAAATAAAATAAATAAAAGGGGTTAAATAAATGCCGGTATTTGGATATTCTGCAGAAGCATTAAATTTAGATAATGACCGTATTGCGAAAGCAAGTGGAAGGGATCTCAGAGTATCTCCTAAAATGTGTAGAGAAGTCTGTAATACGATTAAGGGTATGAGAATTGAACAAGCAAAGAAATTCCTTGAAGAAGTTATTCTTTTAAAACAAGCGGTTCCTTTTAAAAGACATAAAAAAAAGCAAGCTCATAGAAATAATCTTAAAAAATGGAAGTGGTACGCAGGTAGATATCCAATAAAAGCAGCTAGTATGATTTATGATATTATTACGAGCGTGGAATCTAATGCGGAATTTAGAGGTTTAGATATTGAGTTGTGTAGAATTGTGCATGCTGTTACTCATCGCGCTCGCAAAATAAAGCGATATATCGAACGTGCTCATGGACGCTCTACCCCGAGATTTAAAAATTTAAGTCATATAGAAATTGTTGTGTTTGAAGAATAAATAGAGGAAAAAATATTGCCGTTGAAGAGACATTTTATTGAAAGGGGAATAAAGCAGATGCAAATTAATGAATATCTTCGTAAAGAATTAAATAGATCTGGATTTAGTGGAGTTGATATTCAAAAAACACCCTTAGGTGTTCGCATCACATTGAAAACAAGCAGACCAGGGCTCGTTATTGGAAAAAGCGGTAAGCGAATAAGAGAGTTGACCGATGAGCTGCAACAAAGATTTGACTTAAATCTTCCGCAAATCGAGGTGGAGGAAATTCCGAATCCAGAATTGAATGCACAGATAATGGCTGAGAGATTGGCATTTAGTCTTGATAGAGGGCGTCAATATAGACGTGCATCATATTATATCCTGAGAAAAATAATGGCAGCTGGTGCGAAGGGAGTAGAAATTAAAGTTTCTGGGAAAGTTACATCTCAAAGATCTCGAACTCAAATATTTCGAGCAGGTACCATGTCTAAGTGTGGTCAACCAGCTTTGGAATCTGTCGATAAGGGATTGACCCAATGTATTCAAAAGTCGGGCGTGTTGGGAATAACCGTTAAAATAATGCCGGCTGAATATAAAACAGGCGACGGTTTTTATCTAAATAAAGAACTTATTGAGAAGGATAATAAAGAATTAGAAATAAGAAAAGTAGCTAAAGTGGGAGAACTTGAAGTTGAAGAAATAGAAAGGGAGCCAACTGAAGAAGAACTAGAATTAATTGATCAAATAGATGAGGAGGAAACTAAAGAAATTTCCCTCACTACACCTGATGAAAAAACTGAAATTGAAACCGAAGAAGAAACTGGAGAAGTTTCTAAGGAAGAAGAAACAGAGGATAAAGATAAAAAATGAAATTTTTCAAAAGAAAAATTAATTTATAGTGAAATAATATGCCCAAACAAATAAAAGCCGAAGAAATAAGAACTTGGTCAGATGTCGAGAGAAAGAAAAGATTGACTGATCTCAGACATGAACTATTGGCATTAAGATCAATTCATACAGGTGGGGGAGTAAGAGATAATCCGGCCAAACCCAAACAACTTAGGCGTGCAATTGCACGAATTTTAACAGTTATGAATGAAAAGAAAAATGAAATTGAATCCTAAATATTTAATATATCACGATTTAATTGGACTAGAAAATGTATTAGCATTAAGGAATGATGAAGAAAAGAGAGGAAAGGAATGGAAAAATATTGGAACAGTAATTGATGAGACAAAAAATATGCTAATTACATTAAATAATAATAATAAAAAAAAAATGTATATAAAAAATAATCATAAGTTTCGGTTCATGCTTCCACAGAATGATGGTGAAGAACCAATTATTCTTGAAGTAGAGGGGCGTAAAATCGTTGGACGCCCTGAGAATCGAATAAAAGATATAAAAAAAAGAAGATGGCTTAAAAAATGAGCGTTAGAAATATTGGAATACCAGGTGTGGATGCCCCAAAGGAAATATGTGATGATATAAATTGTCCTTTTCATGGAACTTTAAGAATCAGGGGTAGAATTCTTCAGGGAGTCGTGGCAAAAAAAAATATGAAGAATTCTGTTATAATTAGAAGAGATTTTGTACATTTTATTAGAAAATATCAGCGTTATGAACGCAGAAATTCCAGAATTGCTGCTCATTTACCGCCATGTTTAAAAGATGAAATTAATGTTGGTGATCTTGTAAAAATTGGAGAAACTCGGCCGATCTCGAAAACTAAGGCATTTTGTGTAATTCAAAAACTAAAAAAGAAGGGAGATAGTTAATGGGTACTCGAAGAAAAATTGGTAGAAAAATAGCTACAAGACATAAGATTTCAAGGGGTTTGCTTAATGGTTCAAGATTAAAAATTGCTGATAATTCAGGAGCAAAAATTATCGAGATAATTAATGTGGACGGATTACATACTCGACTCAATCGCATTCCAGCAGCTGCAATTGGCAATGTAGTATCGTGCACAGTTAAGAAGGGAAAACCTGAATTAAGAGGTATAATCATGAAGGCGGTTATTGTTCGACAAAGGAAAATTTATAAAAGAATCGATGGAACACGGTTATGTTTTGAAGATAATGCAGCAGTATTGATTTCTAGAGAAGGAGACCCGAAAGGCACGGAAATTCGTGGTCCGATCGCACGTGAAGTCGCTGAATTATATCCACGTTTAGCATCTATAGCATCTTTAATTGTTTAATTAGTACAAAAAGTGATAAAAGCTATGAAAATAAAAAGTAAGAAACCACGCAAACAGCGCAAAGCATTAGCACATTATAAACCACATCAAAGGTCTAAATTGCTTTCATGTAGAATAGCTGATTTCTTGCAAGAAGAATATGGAATAAAACGGCTTCCCGTAAGAGTAGGCGATAATGTTCGCTGCGTTAAGGGGGATTTTGTGGATATTGAAGGTGAAATTTTGGAAATTAAGAAAAATTTGAAACTTATTATTAAAGAATGTAAACTTGAAAAAGTTGATGGCACAACTTATTATGTACCAATTCATGTTTCTAAAGTGATCATTACTAAGTTTAAGGGAGAGGGTAAAAAAATGGATCCTTTAAGAAGGCAAATAATTGAACGGAAGTTAGGGTATGAATATGTTGAGGAAGAATTAAAAGCACCAATTAAAAAATAAGGAGTGAAAAAAAAATAACTTCACATGGAAATAAAAAACATACAAAAAGGCTAGCGACGCCAGGACATTTACAAATTAAAAGAAAACATGGAGAGTTTTTTGTAAATGCTTCGCCTGGTCCGCATTCTAGAAGATTTTGCCTTCCTTTACTTCATATTGTAAGAGATTTATTAAAAATTGTTCCATATTATAGGGATGCAAAAAAATTAATTGGACAAGGTTATTTTAAAGTTGATGGTCGAATCATAAGGGATTTAGGATTTCCATTAGGGTTCATGGATGTTCTATCCATTGAAAAGATAAAGGAATATTATCGAATTATGCCCGATTCACATCATGAATTAAAATTATTTAAAATTCCAAAAAAAGAATCTGATATTAAATTATGTAGGATTAATAGCAAAACAACCTTGAAAGGGGGACATGTTCAACTTAATCTTCATGATGGGAGAAATATAAAAATTGAAGTAAAAGATCCTACAAAACCAGTGGAAGATGTGTATAAAAGAATGGATGTTTTAAAATTATCAATCCCAACTCAAGAAATTTTATCTCATATCAAGTTTAAAGAAAATTCATTAGCAATTATTGTGGCAGGAAAAAATGTTGCTAAAGTTGGAACAATAAATAATGTAATCAAAAGATTTGGCCCTAATGCGAGTACCGTTGAAATTATTCAGAAAGATGGTACTCCGGTCGAAACATTATATGATTACGTTCTAATGCTGGGAGATAAGGAGTCTGAAATAAAATTACCAAAAATTTAAAGATAAAAGGATGTGAAAAGTGAAATGTCTGCGGATTCAAAAAAAGCAAAAGTTGCAAAAATGAAAAAATTGGAACAAAATTTTGAAGAAGATTGGAAAAATCCAATGAGACTCCCCTATTTAGAGAAAATTGTGTTAAATATCGGTGTTGGTACGGGTGGAGAAGAGCTTGAACGAGCTGGAAAAGTTTTGGAAGATATTGCTAAACAAAAGCCGGTGAGAAGGCTTGCAAGTAAATCTGTAAAAGAATGGGGAATTCGAAAAGGAACTCCGATTGGTGTAATGGTCACTGTGAGAGGTGATGTCGCAATAAAACTATTGAAAAAATTATTAATTGTATACAATAACAGAATTTTACGCAAGAGTTTTGATGACTACGGAAACTTTTCTTTTGGTATTGATGAGCATATTTCAATTCCTGGTGTAGAATATGATAGCACAATAGGAATATGGGGATTGAATATCTCAGGGCGAATAGTGAGGAAGGGAATGCGTGTTAGAACTAGACGTAAAAAACGGACTAAAATTAAAAAAGATCATTATGTTAAGAGAGAGGAAACACAATATTTTCTCAAAAAATTTTTCAAAGCTCGAATTGTTAGAAGATTGGAAATAGAATATTAATAATATGAATTAAAAAGTTAAAAGCGAATCAAATTTGCCTAGCAACAAGAAATATGGAAAAGGACAACGGGTTTGTCGTAGGTGTGGCACACATAGAGCAATCATAAGACGTTATGGATTATTTATCTGTCGTCGTTGTTTTCGAGAAATTGCTAAGGATATTGGGTTCAAAAGATTTGAATAAGAAAAAAAATAGAGGTAAATATTTAATGCCTAATACATTAGGAGATGCTTGTATTCAGATAAAAAATGCCGAGATGGCAAGGAAGAAAAGTTTAATAATAACTCCAGCTCCAGATTTACTTCAAAAAATCTTGAGGATCTTCCAAGCCCACGCATACATAGGTGAATTTGAGCGCTATGAAGATGGTCGTCAAAATAAATTTAAAGTTAACCTTCTTGGAAAAATAAATGAGTGTAAAGCAATAATTCCGCGCTTGAATATTAAAGTTTCTCAATATGAAGATTTTGAAAAACGATTCTTGCCAGCAAAAAATTTTGGATTGATAATAGTTTCTACCAATGAGGGGGTTATAACTCATAATGAAGCAAAATCAAAGAATTTAGGGGGAATTTTATTAGCATATATTTATTGATAATTAAAAGAAAGTGAATAAAATAAGATGGTGAAAATTGCCTTTTTGGAAGAATCATTGGACATTCCTGAAAATGTGGAGATATCATTAAAAGATCCAAATATTATTACGATAAAGGGACCTAAAGGGGGACCAATTGTAAAAGATTTTTCTCACGCACGAAAAATCAAAATTGAATTAGAAGGAAAATCTAAATTAAAATTTACATCAAATTTCCCCAGAGGAAATACAGTTGCTCTAGCAAAAACTGTAAGAAATTTAATAAAAAATTTAATTTTAGGAGTTCAGGAAGGTTATATTTATAAATCTAAAATATGTTATTCACATTTTCCGATTACTGTCGAAATTCGAGGTAAAAAAATTCACATAAAAAACTTTAATGGAGAGCGAGCCGATAGGGTTGAAAATATTATAGATGGCGTAGATATATCAGTTGAAGGTGATGATGTAATAATCACAGGGATAGATAACCAAGTTGTCGGACAAATGGCAGCAAATCTCCAAAGGGCTTGTCGGTTAAGAAAGAAAGATAAACGAGTCTTTCAAGATGGAATTTACGTATATCAAAAATGGTTAGGAGAGCATATACTCTGGCAAATAAAATAAAAAAAATGGTGTCTATGAAAATGCATAAAGATAAAAAAAGATTGATGAATTATAGAACACATTTACAGAAGGTTCGACCGTCTTTTAGGAGAATTGAATCTTGGCGATATGTCAGAGTTAAAGATTCTTGGCGCAAATCACGAGGTATTGATTCAAAAACCCGTAGAAAGTGGAAAGCCGGTGTAAAATCTCCCAATATTGGCTATAGGACACCGAAAGCAGTAAGACATCTTCATCCTTCTGGTTTTACCGAAGCTTATGTTATAACTCCAAAAGATCTCGAAGGATTAAATCCAAAAATTCATGCATTAAGAATTAGTAGTAGGCTTGGTGCGAAGAAAAGAATAAGACTTCTCGAACTTATTGAAGAAAAAGGATTTAAAATCTTAAATCTAGGTGCAGCTCAAAAAGAACTTGAAGCATTAGAGGAAATTGCTGATAGGGGTACTATTCTTGAAGAGGAAGAAGTAGAAGAGGAAGAAGAGGTGGAGGAAGAAGTGGAAGAGGAAGAAGAGGTGGAGGAAGAAGTGGAAGAGGAAGAAGAAGAAGACAAGGAACTAGCTGAATTAAGAGAATTAGCTTCAAAAACGAAAAAAAGAGGTAAGAAGAAATAGGAAAAGGTGATTATATTATGAATCTAAGCGCACAAAAAAGAATGGCGGCTGAAATATTAAAATGCGGTGAGAACCGAGTTTGGTTTGATCAATATTTTATTGAAGATATCAAAATGGCAATTACGCGCGAAGATGTAAGGAATCTAATTAAAGAAAGAATAATAAAGAAGAAATATAAAATTGGAATAAGTAAATTTCGAAAGAAAAAACTTCATGAAAGGAAAAAGAAAGGAAGAGCACGAGGTTATGGATCTCGAAAAGGTAAAAAAGGAGCCCGAACAGCAAAAAAACAACAATGGATTAAAAAAATCCGTCCAATTAGAAGAAAGTTAAAAACTCTAAGAGATAGAAAAATTATAACAACATCAACTTATCGCAAACTATATCGGGAAGCAAAGGGTAATATGTTTCATAATGTGACACATCTAGAGAGGTACATTAAAGAAAAAAATTTAACAAGGAGGGGTAGATAAATGGCTAAAGGACCTACTTATAAATTACCTCCTCGACGTAGAAGAGAAGGAAAAACTAATTATCATAGTAGAAAGAAATTAGTAATGTCTAAAAAAATAGATTGATAATACGAGCTTCGAATAAAAATATTATTGTTCAGTTTATAAAATCCAAATTTGGAGGAGATTTGGTATTAACATCTGCATTTTCAAAAGAACTTGTAAAAAGTTATGGGTGGCAATTAAATACAGGAAATTTACCTGCCGCTTATTTAACTGGATATATTGCTGGTATAAGGGCTAAAAAGGAAAATATTAATGATTCAATTTTAGATTTCGGATTAATGAGTCATTTTCATAGGCAACTGGCTGCCTTTAAGGGTGTTTTAGATGCAGGAATAGAAGTTCCTCATAAAGAATCTTTCTTTCCTCAAGGTTTTGAAGAAAGAATAAAGGGTAATCATATTCAAAATTATGCTAAACTACTGGCAGTTGATGATGAGCAATACAAATTAAAGTTTTCAAATTATCTAAAAATAATTGATCCACTAAAAATAACCAGTATCTTCAACAAGACCTTAAATGAAATTAAAAGAACAGTATAAAAATTTTAAAAAAATTATGGGTATTTTAAAATAATGTCAGATGCAAGGAGAGATAAACGACAACCAAGAAAAGTGGAAAGAGAATGGATACCTCAGACTGAGTTAGGCGAAATGGTTCAAAAAGGTGAAATTACAATCGATCAAATTTTTAATGAGAATTTAGTCGTTCGAGAAAAGGAAATTTTTGAGATGCTTTTGCCAAATCTTGAAGAGGATGTAATTACCATAAAAATGGTACAACAAATGACAAGGTCAGGTCAGAGGTCTAGATTTAAAGCAGTAGTCATCGTCGGATGTGAAGGATATATTGGATTTTCTTCTACAAAAAGTCCTGAAGTGGGTCCTGCAATAAGAAAAGCAATAACCAAAGCAAAATTGAATATTGTTCCCGTAATGAAAGGGTGTGGTTCATGGGAATGTGATTGTGGTGGTTATCATTCAATTCCTTTTAAAGTATCAGGAAAATGTGGAAGTATTCGAATAACATTAATTCCTGCTCCTGCTGGTATCGGTTTAGCATGTGCTGATCATGTGAAAAGTGTATTAAAATTAGTCGGTATTGAAGATATCTGGTCTAAAACTCGAGGAGATACACGCACGTCAGAGAATTTAGTGAAAGCAACAATTGACGCACTAAAAAATGCATATAAAATGATATTGAAATAAAAATAATAAATTGTAGATGGAAAAAATGACCATGACCGAAATCAAAAATTCTATTGTGGAACACGAAACCCCCAAATTGTTATTCATTGTAAGAATCCGGGGAGCTCCAGGTATGCAACGTAAAATTCTTGATACTCTTATAATGTTTAGACTTCATAAGGTAAATCATTCAGTTTTAGTGTTTCCAAATAAAAGTTATATGGGAATGCTACAAAAAGTTAAGGATTATATATGTTATGGTGAGATCAATAAAAAAATGCTCTTAAAATTATTACGAAAAAGAGCCTGTGTCGAAGGAAATGAACCTTTAACTGAATATCACATCAAAATTAAAACTAAATATAAAACTTTAAATGCTCTAGCAGACGGTTTATTAAAAGGGGAAATTCAGTATAAAGATATTCATAAAATAAAACCAATATTTAGAATGCATCCTCCCCGAGGTGGATATCGGGGAACAGTTAAACGTAGTTATAAAGCTGGTGGTTCTCTTGGCTATGTTGGTGATTATATTAATATACTTCTATTTAAAATGCTATGATTCCCATATGGTGAATTAAATGACAAGGAAATTTAAAAAGAAAATAAGAAAAAAGCGCGGAACACGAACAGTTGGATATGGTAGGGTCGGTCAGCATAGAAAAAAAGGACAACGCGCTGGTGCTGGAAAAACAACACAATGGAAAAAAAGTAAAAAATCTTTATATTTTAAACAAAAAAAGTTAGGATTTCCAGATCCTGATTGGCGCATGGGTAAAAAAGGCTTTAAACGACCCCAAAAGATTAACCGTATTGAAAAATTAAATGCCATTAATGTTAAAGATTTAGAATTCAAATTGGATAAATTTATTGAGAATAATATTGCAGAGAAATCTGGAGAAATATATTCAATTGATTTGTTAAAAATAAACGTTCAAAAATTGATTGGTAAAGGAGAAATAAGTAAGAAAGTTAATGTATCTGTTAATAAAGCAAGTGAAAGAGCAGTCAAAAAGATTGAAGCCGCTGGCGGAAAGGTTGTTTTATTAAAAAAATGAAAAAAAACAGTATTTAATTTTTAAAATATTTATTATTTTCATTCTCTTTTAAATTATTGAAAAATGACTTTTACAAAATCTTAACATATTTGATTGGTTTTCTTAAAAAATTTATGAATTTCTTTAAAAAATCATTATGACATTTTATTTTTTTCTTCTATAAACAAAATAATTTAACGAAAGATTTTTTAATAGCCAAACTTTCCTAATAGATGACTCATTAAATCTTATTCAATAAAAGAGGTTTAATAAAAAATTGAGGCATTTTAAAAAAATAGGCATGATTTTTTTAATTTTACTTGGAATTGGCTCTATATTTCAAGCAACCAACGGATTATCGGCATTTACAACAACACTTCCTGATCACTATTCTTCTTTATTGACTGCTAACACTACATATAATTATCAAGTGATTGAATTTAATGGACCAGTAAATTGGTGGACTGAAAGTAAATATTTATATACTAACCAATCTGGTGAAATTTCCATAACATTATTAGGTTTTGCGAATCAATCAGCATTTTCTTGGGTATCGAATTTAAATCCGGTTCCCTTTTGTAATATCACTTCAAAATATTTAGATGATGGCGTTTTGAAGAAAAATGTTACTTTTGTAAATAAATCAACAACTGAAATTGGTATTATGCTTGTTTTAGGTTATAATAATTATAACCCGGGGTTTATTACATCTGTTAATTGGACGCATGAAAAATTGTTGGCTAATAATTCCGTTGATCCTATGGGATGGGTGCCAGGTACTGTTACTTTCGATGAGTCTAACCCAGCACAAATTAAGATGTTATTTAAACAAGATCCTGCTTCTGGAAACCAAAATACGACACTTATATATAATAAAGAGACCGGAGTCCTAATTTATGCAAAAACTGAAATTTTCATATTTAATTTATATAGATTAGAAATTCAGCTTAAAGAAAGTAATATTCCGGGATATTCTATTGAGATCTTTGGTTTATTGAGTATTATAGCTGTGATAGTAATAGTATTGGTGAAAAAAAGGAATATCTTTAATACAAAATAAAATATTTAAACATTAATTTTTTCATTTTTTTTTAATAAGTGATCTTCTTGGGAAAAACCCTGAAATTTCTATTAATTGGAATTATTGCATCAATCTCCATAACATTTTTAATTTTATTCCAGTTAGGTGTCTTTATTCCACCAAATAATAATGGTAACGGTGACAACGGACAGCTAATTATATATAAAGAGTCTGTGAGTAATATAACATTATATATAGATTATGGAAATGAAACCGTTGATATATGTGTTGGATATTCGCTTTATAATTACAACACTTCCGTTTTTCACGCACTAGATATGTATTATGATTTAGAATATGAATATTATGCAATTTATGATGATTATTTAATTACCTCAATTAATGGAATTTCACAGAATTCAACTCATGCTTGGCATTTTTGGGTTAATGGAGTGATAAGTCCTATTGGTTGTTATAAATATGCTTTAGACAATGATTCAATAATAAATTGGAATTTTACTACCGGTATGTAATTTGCAAAAAATTTAGCTTAAAGACTTATCTCTGTTCATTTGTTTTGTGTAATATAAAAAACATATCCATAATACTCAGAATATTTCTTATACAAGGTAATTTCTTCTAGTTCCTGATCTAAAGCCTTATTGGCTTCGATATTACCTTGATACTTTTTTCGTAAGAGAGCGATACGATTTTCGAGGGGTGTATAATATTCATCCCACCAGCCCGATTCAGGAATAATAAAATTATGTAGAAAATTATAACCTAAATTCTTTATAATCCGTATGTTTTTTTCAATCAATTTAATACTTGGATAATATTTATTCCAGAAACCTTTTACTTCTTCTGGTGGATTCTGTTTTAGCCAAGAAAGTTCGGATATAACAAAATATCCCTTTCCTTTTAAAAATCGGCGCCATTCTTTAAGTCCCTTTTCAAAACCAAATATGTAAATTGCTGCTTCAGACCAAATTAAGTCAAAGAAATTATCTTCAAAATCCATAGAAAACATTGAGTTATTAACAGTTTCAATTTTATCTTGAACACCTTCCCTTCTTGCACGTCGATTCAATTCGTCCAGAAATGGCTGATGAGTATCTAAAGCGATAATTTTGCAATCTGCTATTTTAGCTAACTGTATAGTTTGCATACCCGGACCACACCCTATATCCAAAATGCGGGGAATAGGAGGTAATTGTTTTAAAAAAGAAAATGCTTTTTTTGTTGATTCATTATCACCTGGTCCCTCTCTCGGTAAATCCTTATGAATTTCAAAAAATATCGACATAGATTTTATTAAAAATCATAAAGATTATTTAATTTTTTTAGTAAAATTTATTCAAATTTTATTATGAAATCATTTTATTTTATTAAAAACTAGCAGACTCATTCATTTTAGAAATTAAGATTTACTTAATTACTTAATTGAACTAACAAAGTAGTTAAAATAAAAAGGTGGATCAAAGAAATAGTATTTCTTTTAAAACCATATTGCATTGGAACAATAATAGTATTCTCTGAGGATTTCCTTCAATTGTGGAAAAGAGCTCTCATATCGAGAGAATAAAGTAGTCCAAGATGTCTATAGGCTATTGGATAGGGGCTACTGGTTTTGACCCTCATGAATAAGGCACTTTGATGCAAACTTCATGTAAACAATTTTTTTTAAAATTTGTTAATAATTTTAAATAAATTCAATAAAATTGATAACCTATCCATTTTTACTCTCTATTTGACTTTTTAAAATCGAAATTAAATAAATAATCAAGCTTCAACATAGCTTTAAACTTGATTTGGATTTTTAATATTTTATTGTTTTAACTATAGATAAATTTTATAGGTAACTTATCCTATATTAATTTGAAAATGGAAAAAGAATCATTAAAATCAGATACTAAATTTAATCTATTAGACCAAGATTCGTTTAATGTAGCAATTATCAGTGTATTTTCTGCATTAACCGTGCTTGTTGGATATCTCTTGTATGCCATCCCAAATTTTGAACTTTTCAGTTTAATGTTGTTTTTTTGTGGTTTTTCTTTTGGTAAAAAAAATGGGTTTTTCATAAGTGTTATTAGTGTCACCATTTTTTGTTTTTTGAATCCTATGGGTCCCTCACATCTTTTATTATTTGCTACTCAAATATCACTCTACTCAATTTTGAGCCTTTTAGGGTTTTTTTCATTTAAATATTTGAAAAATAAAGAGTATTTTAAGCCTACTGAAGATCTTTACGTATTAAGAGTTTTAATTTTATTTGGAGTGGTCGGCTTTTCATGGACATTCATTTATGATATAATTGCTACTATTGGGGGGTATCTTCCTTTTGTTGAATTAAGTTTTGAAGTTTGGATTCCAATTTTTATTGCAGGTATCCCATTTTCAGTTATGCATATTATTTCAAATACATTATTATACATATTTGTGCTTCCAGCTATAATTCAAATTAGCTCAAAAATATTTAAAATTTCAGAGTTTTAATTTGGGACGTAAATATATTTAATAAAAAGCAGATTTAATCTTTACATCTTTTAATAATTTTTCGATTTCTCTGTAAGATTTATTAATCTTATTGAAATAATAACCAAGAGACGCCTCCTTTTTGGAATGAGTTACCAACATAAAGTTACTTTCCTGAGAACTTGTTGTGATAATTGTAAACCCTTCAACCCCACGAACAACAATATCTCTTAATTCTCCTTGGTTTAAACCTTTAGAGATGTTTATTCCTAAGGATACTAAAGTTGCTGGACTTGCACTGAAAAGATCTGCAACAGTAGAGGCAGTATCTGAGCTAGCTATCCTAATTCCTGTTTTAGAAATAATTGCTGTCCCCTCAAGATCAGTTTTAGTTTCCAAATTTTCTAGTTGTCGCATCAATTCAACTTGAAGTTCTTTTGCAATTTCTAGCTCTTCTTCAACAGACATGCTAAATATTAATAATTTATTTTTTTTATATCAGTCTAGTATAATATTATAATAAATTTTATATTTAATAATTTTGATTAATTTTTGATTAACTCTCCTAAAGATTATATGTCTGCCCTTGTTTTATGTTAAAACTACGCAGTTCTTTTAATATTACTTGATCTCCATTAGATAATTTAATTTTTTTTTCTTTTAAGCTAACTACAACACCACCTTTTGTTCCAAAAGTGTCAATCACTTTATCAAAAGGGAGTTCTAATTTTTTACCTATGATTTTTTTAGCACCAGCAAGGCTTTTTGCTAAATTATTAACAATAATTCCTTGAGGATGGTTAGAATTTTTGACTATACCCTTTTTGATTTTAAATTTATGTAATTTTAGAGGGTGTTCGTATATTTCTATTATTTCTCCTACTCCTACTATTCTAAGTGTAGTTGCTGGTAGGTCTAAACGGCTGATAAGGAATTTTTCATAATTTTTACTTTGCTTATTTTTTAAGAATACTAAATTTTTAATTAAAACTGGTTCAATTGTAGATATTATTGCGTCAAAATTAACATCATTTTCGTTTTGATTAAATGCAATGAATTTATTGTTAATTTCTTTAAATGGAAAGATATAAGCAGGAATTGTATTCATTCCTAAGGTAATATGTGTTTGTATGCCAAATTTAAAACTTGCCTTATAATACTTATTTATATAAATTTTAGATTTAAACAAATTTCCCGAAATAAAATTTTCTTTATTACTTACAACATAACAACCTCTAAAAACTGCCTTATAATCAAGTCCTTTAATTGCGATACCAACCCTATCACCGGCTTCAGCTTTACTAACATCTTGTTTGAATATTTGGAGTGATTTAACTCGCCCAGATTTATTTATAGGAATAATATTTAAATTTTGATTTACTTTAATTGTTCCTTGAAGAATTGTACCAGTAATTACAGTTCCAATTCCTTTAATTGGAAAATGATGATCTATTGGAATTATTAAATCATTTGATTTATTTCTTTTCACTTTGATTTTGTTTAATAAATCTAATAAACCTTTTTTTAACTTTTCAAAACCTTTTTTATTCTTTGCAGAAACTGTAAAAATTGGAACATCTGAGCCAAATGAGGTACTCTTAAAAAAGGATGTAACTTTTTCTATTATTAGATTTAATTGTTCTTTTGAAATAAGGTCGATTTTATTCAGTGCTACAATTATGTGGTTAATACCAAGTGATTCCAATATTATTAAATGTTCTCCAGTTTGTATTTGTGGCCCATGTACTGCATCAATTACGATAATAGCACAATCAATAATATTAATTGATGCTACAACAATCCTTATTAAATCTGCATGACCTGGTAAGTCAACCAATGTTACTAAAAATTTTTCTAAAATTAACGAAGTAAAACCCATGTCAATGGTAATACCTCTCTCTTTACTTTGAGGATGTGCATCTATTCCAGCAGTCGATACAAATTCGCTCAAAACTTCGGCGATTGCTGTTTTACCACCATCGATATGTCCAAATAACCCTACATTAACTGAAATTTTATCTTTGATATCAAGAGTATTAACTATTGGCATACTAAATATTTAAAAATTAGTTCTTTAATCAAAATAATAATATATAATATATATTAATAATTTGCAATATTGAGAATTATAAAAGAAATCTATTAAGAAGATTAGGTGAATTAAAATAACAAACTTTTGCCCATATTGCGGTAAGAAATCGAAGTCAAGTGATAAATTCTGCATTTATTGTGGAAAACCACTTTTAACTGGTCTTGAAAAGCCAGAACCAGAGGAAAAGACAGAAATTGTTAAAACTGAAGAGAGTTTAAAAATAGAGGAAAAGGAGATTCCATCAATTGATGAGCCAATAGAAGAGAAAGAGCAAATTGAGGTGGGAGAAAAAGAAGAAGTGAAACAAAAAAACGATAAAAAAGCAAAGAAAGTTAAAGAAAAGCATAAAGAAGAATTTAAAGAAATACCACCTCTCTCTGATGAGATTAAAAAGCGATTAGAATTAATGGTTGATCTCCGAGACATTAAAAATAAGAAAAAAAGACTTGCCGCAAAGTTTGAGGATGTGGAGAAATTAATTGAAGATGATCAATATGAAATAGATGCAGAATATACGGAAGATGTAAAGATTAAACTTGACGCGTTAAAAAAGATAAAATCGGATTTAGAAGTAAAAGAGCAAGAGATTAAAGGTCAGATGGATGGCGAATTTGAATATTTCACATATGAAAAGATAATTGCTGAAAAAAAAGACCAATTGAATTCATTGCATATAAATTTGAAACTTAGAAAAGTAGATAAGGAGATTTATGAAAATCTAAAATTGGAATATAAGAAAGAATTAGAAGAAGCAAAACAAAATCTCAAAAATTTACAACTCGGCATAAAATTATGGTTAGCAAGAATAGAAGCCGAGAAATCTGATTTAAAAAGAGATTTAAAATTCTTAAAAGGTAGATTAGGTACAAAAGAAATAAATGAAGATGAATTCAAACCTAAAGAGAAAGATTTAGAAGTTAAGATAAGAAAAAAGTACCTAATGATACAGACTCTGAAAAAATATACAAAAGATAAAAAAAAATAAGTTTAAATTATTAAATTAAAAAATTTTATTTAAAATTAATAATTATTTTGATATGAGTTAAAAAAATATGAGAATGAAAATAATTAGTGTTATTGCTCTTCTTGTTGCTTTAACATTCATAACGATAGGCTTAAGTATGAACCAAATAGACTTAATTTTCTCTTATTTTAATCAAATGGCAAACATACCTTAGTTATTTTTCTTTTATCTTATTTATCCCAAGGACTAATCGCTTTCTTTTTACTTGCTATACCATATCGTGAATTTTCAGTAAAGACATTTTTCTTCGTTAGTTTTTCTGCTGATTTGCGATATTTATTAGCAGCTTTATAATGCACCTTACATAAATAGAAATTCCTATCTTTTGATTTCTTTAATTTTAGATTTGCTCTCTCAGCATATGGCTCCCATTTTTGCTTTGATAAGGAGCGGATCGCAATTTCTCCGCATTCTTCAACCGTACATTTTTTATTTATCCTTCTGGGACCATTTCCTTTTTTATTCTGCTGTAATTCTTTAGGTAATTTCAAATAAACCATTAATTATTTCTTTAAAATTATATTATAAAATTAAATAGAAAAATAAAATTTTACGAATTATTCATGAATAATAATAACATTGATATACAAATTATTAAAAGTAAATTATTAAACTTTGATTCTCCTGAAAGATTAAAAATTGAGCATGAATTATTTAAAAATTCTGCTGTGTTGTTTCCATTCATGGAGACTGACAAACTCCTCAACGTAATTCTCATCAAAAGAACAAATGTAGGAAAACGACATCGTAAAGAAATGTCATTTCCAGGAGGGAAATTTGATCCAAATCTCGATAATTCACTTCTAGATACAGCTCTTAGAGAAACTGAAGAGGAAATTGGTATTTCTAAAGAAAATATCAAAATACTCGGGTGTTTGGATGATTTACCAACCACTACAAGATATATTATAACTCCTTTCGTAGGTTTAATCCAAAGTGGAGCTCAAATGAAAAAACAAGATACTGAAGTAGAGAAAATTTATCAAATTCCCATGGATTTCTTTTTAGACCAACAAAATTTCACCGAAACTTATTTTGAAATTGGTTCAAAAAAATTTCCAATTTACCGTTATCCAAAATATAATGTATGGGGCGCCACTGCGCATTTAATTGTATCATTTATATATAGAGTTTATAGGGTATCTTTATCCAAATCTGGATTAAAACGACTTAATGTCGAACAACTAGCTGCAATCGAACTTCCTAAATAGTATAAATGGATTAAAAAAATAAAGAAATATCATCTAACAGTTTAAACGGTTTCCTTGTGAAAAGTTTTATTCTATTTTACCATTCTACTTATTATGGATATTAAAGATTTTAAGGATATTTTAGTTGAAAAGGAAGAAAATGGAATAGTCACTATTACATTAAACAGACCAGAACGTAAAAATGCACTCTCTTCGCTGTCTCTTTTGGAATTATGGTATGCAATTGATATTGCGGAGAAAGATAAAGAAATTAAAATAGTTATTTTAACCGGTTGCGAAGAAGCTAAAGCTTTTTGTTCAGGAGGTTATTTTTCTAAGGATATGTTTAAAGAAATTCCTTCTGAATATATTAAGGAAATCAATTTAAGAGATATGGCTTCAAAAAAATTATGTTTAAAATTCTGGAATTTCTCAAAACCAGTAATTACGGCAATTAATGGTCTTGCTGTTGGTGGTGGCTTTACATTGCCTTTAGTCTGCTCTGATTTAGTTTATATTTCAGAAGATGCATGGATTGCACTTTTTTTTATCAAAAGAGCGGTTATGCCAGATTTTGCTACAACCTTTCTCCTGCCACTTGTTATTGGATTTCAAAGAGCAAAAGAATTATTCTATTTTGGAGAGAAACTTACCGCTCAGCAGGCTTATGACTTAAACATTGGAATTAATAAAGTTTTACCAAAAAAAAAGTTAATGCCTTACGTTAGGAAACAAGCATTACGATTAATTCCTCCAATGGGTCCTAGTTTATCAATTAAATTAATGAAAAAGACGATGCATGCTTATTTTAAAGATATAATAGAAAAACAGTTAGATTTAGAAAATAAAGGATGGATAAAAACACTAGTAAGTAAAGATTTTAATGAATCCTTAAATGGTTTAAAAGAAAAAAGAGAACCGAAATTTATTGGAAAATAAGATAATGATAAAAAATATCGAAAACATATTTTTTATTTTAAAATTCTTTTTATTTAATATCAATTCTTATAACACAAATACAAAAAATAATAAAACAATATCATATGGCCTCTGACGGTTTGAGTGGTCTTAGACGCTGGACTTCAAATCCAGTTACTCTGCGAAGGAGTAGGGGTTCGATTCCCCTCGGAGGCCGCCATATTATTTATTTATCATATATAGATTGAAAGAATGAGTATGTTTGAAAAAAAAATAAAGGATTTAATTAAAGGCTCGAAAATTCCACAAAATATGATTAATAGGGGACAAATTGTTCTAGATAATTGGTTAAAGCCAATTAAAAATTTATTAGAACAAAAACGAGTTCCGGAAGAGCCTTGGGAAGATGAGCAAATAA
>JAHLWH010000159.1 GCA_019058015.1 Promethearchaeota archaeon
AGAATAGTTAGCAAGGATATCTAATCTTTTCTTGATATATTAAACCAAATTTTGGCAGAATTCTGCTCAAAAAATTTTAATAGTGAATATTTTCATCTCCTAAAAATACCAAAAGGTCCAAGCTTGAGCGACATTGATAATTACTTAATCACAAATGCTGTAGAAATACTTGAACAATACCAAATTAAAGGGTTTACCGTTGTAAGCAGCGATAAAGACTATCTCCCGGTTATGAAAATTGCAGGCTATAAAAATATAAAATCTTACATCTTAGGCGTCAATCAATCCGAAATCTATCAAAAGTGTGATATTAAGGATATTAGATTTCGTGGAATCCTACGCTACCTCAAACGATACTCTATTTTAAAAATCTGTTATTTTTCAATGGGGAAATTTTTTTCTTTACTTTTTATATATTTTCTTAGATAATGTTAAATTTATAATTCATTCTACAATATTGCAAAATGATTATGGCTTAAAGTATGATTCTAATTTTTCCAAATTAATTTTGAGGTCATTTAATTTATCCATATAAACCTCAATAAACTGAAAATTTTCCTTTCTCCAAAAATTTTTAATAATATCCTCATTTAATTCCTTTTCAATATATTCAATATGATTTTCAATCTTAATACCAAAAGGGTTTTTATAGTTAAACTTTTTAGATTTAATTCTTTCTTGAATAGTCGAAAAAATTCTTGTTTTACATAGAATAACCAACTTTGGATCATCATTCAATTCGAGAGCTCGCCTTACAGCAAATTTATGGCATCCAACTCCAGTAAATTCTAAAATAACATTTTGACTACTTTCTGCATATTTTAAAAATTGAAATAAAGAATAATATTCACCGGATATAGAATCATTAAGGAACTTTTCTCTTAATTCATCTATTTGTATAAATTCAAAACCTGTAATTTCTTGAATTTTCTCCCCTTATGTTGATTTACCAGTCCCTATATTGCCTATAATTAAAATTTTCAAAACTACAATACCATTGTATCTCTAATAATTTCAATCGTTTTATTTGAAATTTTACAATATTTTTCAAGATAATCTTTGGTTCCTCCATATTCATTATCAAGAATTTCAAATAAAAATTCGATATTTTCTTTCTTTGTCTCTACATATGATAATAAATAATCAGCAATAATATATTCTCGTTCTATACCAAGAATATCAAGAAGTATTGCAATTAATATCCCTGTTCTATCTTTCCCTCCTTCACAGTGAATTACAAACTTTTTTTTATGAGCATTAACAAAATGTTTCCCAAATACCTCTCTAATTTGATTTCCATAATCTTTTAACATTCCATAATAAAAATTTCTATAAGGATCATCAGGATAATAATCAAGAACTTTTGGCTCTATAGGAAGGTGAATAACGAATTTTTCTAAGAAATTGTCATCATAAACATTTTTGGTTTTTTTATATTCTTCTAATTCATTAATACCTCGCAGATCTAGGATATATGATATATTATTATCATTTAAAAATTTTAAAATTAAATCAGTATTGTATTTTGATAAAGAGGAACTTCGAAATATTAAGCCTTCTTTAATTTTTGAATTTTTTGAATATTGGTTGGCAACAAGACTTATATCCCTTAAATTTCTAAAACTTGGGTATTTATTTTCCATGATTTTTATAAATTCAAAAATTTGAGATACATTAATATCCAGATTAAATTTTTCAATACCTTTCTTAATTGTGTCAAAGAAAAGATTCACAAATTTATTCTTGTTTGTAAACATATTAGTGCGACTAAGACGAGCTGAAGATGCATAAAACCTTTTTCTAACATCTATATCCTTTATTACTTCTGAAGGAAAGTTTTTAGGTTGATAAAGATTATAATACTCACCTTCAGCCATCGCCATTAAGGTTGCAAGTTTGTAATATGCGATAGTATAATTCATATATGCACTGTATTGATCATCTTTAGCCATTTTCTGAAGAAATCCTTCATAATAATATATAAATTTGTTCATTTCTCCTAAAAATTGTTTTTTAACACGTTCATAATTATTTAATTGTATCCAATTGGAACTGTAAATTTTATTGATTTTTCCTTTTTTATCAAATACTATTGATTGTTCTGGAGTTCTAATTCGGGATTCAACGATAAAAATAATATCTTCTTTTGCCTTAGAAATACTTTTTATATTTATTTCTAATTTTATAAGATTTTTCTTAGTATATATTACCCATTTATCATCTAAATCAAAATTTATCAAAATATCACTTTCTATGCTTCTTATTTGTTTAGTTATAATGTCTCTAATTACTTTTTCTTCCTTAATATCAATTTGTTCATTCTCTAAATACACAATTAGATCAATATCAGAATAGATATCATGAGTTTTTTGACAAACGCTTCCAAAAATAACCAACCCTTCCACTAATTCAGTCTCCTTTAATTTTGCAGTTAAACATTCAACTAAAAGATCAATATTTGGATTAATTTTTAATCATCTCTTTTTTTTTGAGCAACTATAATTGAAACTATCTCCTCATCTTTTATTAGATCAGAGATTATGAAGCCTGCTTTATTTAAAATATTTTTAAATTCATTTAAAGTACGTTCTTTTCCTCCTACACACACTAGTAAATTGAAATTTGAAGTGATCCCAATATCAGAATCAAGTTTTTCTGGAACTATTATTTCAATTAATAATAACTTACCATCTATTTCAAGCGATTTATAAACATTCTTTAATATTTTGATTGCTTTATCATTTGACCAATCATGGATAATTCTGCTCATTATTATTGTATCTGCCTTTACAGGAATTTTTTCAAAAAAATCGCCCGAAATGAATTCAAGTTTATTATAAAAATCGGAATCTTTCAATACTTTTTGAGCATTTTCAATAGAATTTGGTAAATCAAATAAAATTCCTTTAGAAATCTTTTTATTCTTTTTCAGAATTTTCGTTAATAATTTTCCAGACCCTCCGCCAATATCTAAAAGAATTTTGGTATCACTGAAATCATACAATTCTAATAAATTATCATAGTCAAAGCTATATTCTTCCATAGCTCTATTGTAAATTGACCTTTTCTCTTTATTTTTATCAAAGTAGTCAAATAAATCCATCTCAAAGATTTCTTTAAACTGTGGTTTATATGTTTTTAATGCATCTAAAAGCCTGGACATAACTAGATAATGTTCATCACCCCACATTAGTGCAGCATATTTAAGACTCATAGGGTTATTTTCTGTTAACAATTTTCCCAAATATCTTAAATGGTATTTATTTTCTTTCTCGCCAATGAAATTCCATAGTTTTAAGACCTTTATAATCATATTTAAAGAAGATTTTGATATTTTAATTTTATTTAAAAGTAATTTAAAAGTATTAATACCATTTTCAATATAATCCAAAATTTCAAATTTAACTATAGAATATAAAATCTGAGTTTTCCAATAACCTACAAGCATATCCATTAATTTTTTTCTAAGAAATTTCTGATTAACTTCTGAATTTTCATTTATTATTTCCTGTTTTATTCGTCCTAATTCATCTATTATTACTTTTTCACCGTTAAATTTGCTAGCAAATGAAAATCCATTATAAAAAGGTTCCGCCCATTTATATCTCTCAAGATAAATTGGATCTCCTGATTTATTTATATGAAAGTATCCTTGGTTATCTTTTGCAATGGCGAATCCTTTGTGGAATACTCCTAATTCTTCATATAGTTTATTATAAATATAATTACCTCCCTTGTCTATATGTTTAGCATATCCATCCTTCTCATAAACCACAGCGATTCCATATTTATAATCACCAACATAGTTATACTTATTATTATAAGCCTTAGTACCATCTTTTTTTATGTGAAAATATCGTCCATTTAAATCTCTCACAGGACATCTTTCTTCTTGAAAATTACCAACCCACTCATATCTCTCAATATAAATCGGATTTCCATTTAAATCTATATGGTACCAACCAGATTTATCTTCAACGGCTGCTATATCTGAATAATATCCAAAAGTTTTAATAAATCTCTTTTTACATATTGATTCACCTTTCAAATTAATGTGATATGCGCCTTTATCATCTTTTACTGCCGCAACTCCAGGAGGATGAAAACTCATAACATTCAAGAACTTTTTATTATATAAAGGTTGATGATTATAAAGATGATGCGTTTCATCCAAGGAGAGAAAAATATAATTTAAATCAATATTCTCAAAATTATGTCTTTTTTTCATTTTAATGCCTCCATCTTTCATTACGGGGTTTTCTCATATTACAAATTTTACATACTTCATAATTTCCCCAATTTTTAATTAGGTTATCGTATTTATTACTTGTCCATAATTCGATAAAATTGCTTTCCATTACATTTCCAAAATAACCAAATGATTTTCTTAGATTGTCGGGAGAGCAACAAACATTAAAAGTACCATCCCAAGCAATCCAGACTTCTCTTCCTAAAAATGGACAAATCCAATTATTTAGAATTTTATTATTATCTTTTAAATTTGATAATGGATATACATTATCAAGGAAAATTTTCTTGCCCTCTTTAAGTCTATAAGTTTCTGCTAATCTATTTAATTTTTTCACAATTTCATTCCATCTATGAATCGAATCCTCATTTCTTCTTAACGATTCGTAATTCAATTCTGGATGCGTTATCCAAAGGTGATGCCCTTTAAATCTATCAATATTCATATCAATTGCTAATTTCAAGAGTTTTGGAAGCTCTTCAAGATTGCTCTCCATAAAAGTAACTTGAAATGTTATTACGGGG
>JAHLWH010000160.1 GCA_019058015.1 Promethearchaeota archaeon
ACGTAATTATCGCCCATGTCTGTGGGGCCAGTAGATATTTGTTTCAATCTTCTTTGTGAAGCTAATTTTGTTGCTACGATACCACCTGAACCAGCTCCTCAGCCAGATCTCCCTGAGTTTCAATCTTCTTTGTGAAGCTAATTTTGTTGCTACCTATATTATTTTAGAATATAATTATATTTAAAGATATTTAATTTTTTATGCGTTTCTCTAATTTTTATGGAGTAACCCTTTTTTTAATTCTCGAAATAAGCTATTTATTAAAAAAAAATAAAATCTCAAGATATCTTCCAGTAAAATATCAATGTTTTCAATTTTTTGACGAGATCAATTATAAATTTAAAGTAATAAAAATATTTCGGTCTTTCGAGCCTTAACAAATTTTGAATTTATTTAAAAGGAGGCTCGAAAAATTGATCTAAAAAATTTTGGCATTTTTCCTTTTATTTCTTAATATTCTTATTTTTATGCTAAATTTGGAAAAGATTTTATGAGACTTAATTGTATAATATATCAAATATTCAAGTATTTTTTGTCCTATTAAATTTCCTTGAGTGTTAAAAATTAAACGGTCTTTGAATTTTTTACCATTTTTTGGGGTGAGGCTCGAACCATTTAAAAAGGCAATAAAAAATAATGAAAAAATTAATACTTTATTTATAATTAATATTTATATAAATATTACCCATAGATTATCGGGAAAAATAGAATTATTGTTCAAGCTTTAGAAAATGAACTTAATCCTAAATATTTAAAAGAAATTTATATATTCTCTAATTCTTCAAGGATATATCTCTGGTATCCTTAAGAAGGTTTTTCTTGGCGTTATTTAATGGATCATGAAGGAGTTAAAGTTGAAATTTATGATGAAAATTATATAATTTGGGGAATTAAAGTGTTTAATAACAATTGCTTAAATATACGATATATTCCATATCAATAAATTTTATTTTTTCAATGAGATTATATTATATCAGAATTATTTTTTTACCGCTATAATATATTCTTAAAAGATCATATTCATCTGCTAAGACCGTAAGTGCAATAGATACGGGTTTTGTGCCACCGGTTAATTCACAAATAATTTCAAAATCCTCTTTTTCTTGTTCAATAATATTTTTGCATCTATTATATATTTCTATGTAATTCTCTCTTAAAATTGTTTGAAAATCTAGTTCATGTACTACATTATTTACTTTGTCCTTATCAAGATTAAAATTCTTGAATTTCTGATTAAATTCTGGGCTTGTTATTAAATGATATTTTTTAGGAATTATGCTAAATTTTATTTCTAATAAATCAAGAATATCGACATACAAACTTTCATCTCCTAAACCTCCAATTAAACAAATTTGATCTTTATTTTTGATATTTTCTAAAAGGTTCCCTGAAGAAATTTAGATCACCTATATGATTATTTTATTTATATTTTAATTAAATTTCTATTATATCTTAAATGATTTATTAATTCAATTTTTCATTAAGTATATTAACATTTATACTTTTATTGTTTTTAATTTAAGAAAATCCAGATTTTTTATATTTAATTATATCGTTAATTCTGATTCTTAATAATCTTATTGGAATTTGCATGAAATTTAGATTATCATTTCAATTTTATATTACGTTATTGTATAAAATTTTCAAAGCATTTTAAAAAGTATTTGTCGTTACTTAAAAGCTTTTTATAATTGAAACTTTTTTAAAAGCTATTTTCAAGTGAATATATTTTATTTGATTCTTTTTAAAAGACCTAAATCATATTTAAAATTTTGAAGTTCCTGGAAAGAAAGCACTTTACCTTCGGGAATTCTTTCTCTTAAAATAAATACTAATGCTGTCTCACCAATCTTCATATTTATTTTAACGCGGTTTGTTGCTATTGGAATGCATAAAATTTGAGATAAAAGCTTTGCTGTAGAATCATGGCCAACAGCAGAAATAGCTTCAGATAGATCCAATCGAATTATTTCATCTAAGTATGGAGTAAATTTGTACATACCCCAATCTGTAAGAATAGGAGAATTCAAAATATAATTAATTTTTATTCTTTGATTTGAAAAGTTCAATATCATTTAGCCCATAAATTCATTCTTAATTATCTAATAGATCATTTGTAATTTCATTTTTATTTTTTATATTTAAATAAAATAAATATTTCAATAATTTCGTAATTTATTTTTTTAATTCTCAGGAATTAATCTATTTTAATTAAAGATTTGACAGTTTTTTAATTTAATTTCAAATATAAAACCATAAAATAAATTTTATATCTCTTTTTTTTGTTTCACGTATTTTGTAAGAAGCTTATAGAAATAAAATTATTTTGATTATCGAATTTGATTCTTCCATTTTATATATAAAATTTAAATAATTTAAGAAAAAATATAATAGTAATAAACAAAAATGAATTTAGACATAATTTTAAAAAATATATGAATGGAAGAAATTTTATTTTTTCGAGGTGACTGAGATCCCTACATGGATTACTACAGTTGGGTGGAGTTCTTATGCGGTTATTAATCCGATATGGGCGTATTGTAAAGAAAATGAAAAGGAAAATAAAAAAAATCCAGATAAAATTATACTTTTATTCAGCAAGGAAAATCATCAGATTAAAAAAAATGTGGAAAAATGTAAGAACACCATCTTCAAAATATTAAAAAATTATTCAGATCCTCAATTTAAACTTGAAAATATAATCGAATGTCCATTTGAAAAAGAAGACATTGATGTGTATGCTGAGAAATTATTAGATGTTATTAAAAAAGAAATTGGATTAAATGCTGATAAAATAATTCTTGATATGACTCCTGGTAGAAAATACATGTCTGCTCTAAATATGATATATGGAAATTCAGATTTTAAATCTGAAGTCATTATTTATGTTCTTTATTTTTATTTGGAAGATAATAAATATATTAATGTTCCATATCCAATGATTCCAACTATTAAAAATTATTCAATTGATATATTTGATTATAGTAATATATTCCCTAAAGATTTGAAGAGTTTTATTGGAACTGATCAAATGCAAGATGAAATAAAAGTGAATTTAATAAAAATTTTTAAAAGGAAATATATTGAAAATGACAAAAATCAGCAGGAATTAAATGAATTTTTAATTTTATTTGCGATTTTTTTAAAAAATGATTCTATAACTCAAATCTTTTATTTTATAAAAAATCAAGATAAAGAACTTAATAGAAGTGTTATAAGAGAGTTTATCAATGATTTCAAGAATAAAGAATATATATTAATTAGCGAAGTTGTAAAAAATAAATTATCATATAAATCTAATAAATTAACTCAAAAAGGACAAGAAAGATTAATGGTCTTAATTAATCAATTTTTATCTAAAGGTGAAAATAATGATTAAAGATATTAGAAATATGAAGATTGATATGAGAAAGGAAAATGAAAATAGTAACTTTATCGATCTTGGTACAGATGAATTGATTTTGTTTATAAATGAATTATATTTAAATAAAATGCAAAAATTTACAATTATCGATTGTTTGTATGATTTAAATTTATTTGAAGTCAACCTTATAACGATTAATAAAGAGATAGATATAAGCCTAGGAAATATTTTGGCGGAGATTCCTTATGATAATAAAGTAAAGGATTTCCTTTATAATAGGTTAATTAGTGATAAAGAAAAAAATGATTTTAAAAATATCTCATCTAATTTTTTTAAAGAATTTCCACATAAAAATCAATTAAGAGATGTGTTTCGTAATACTGGAATATTTTTTAACGATACTAATCAATCTGAATTTGAAAACGTTTTGAACAAAATTAAAGGCTTGAATTTTTTAAATGGTGATTTACCGATAGCTTTTTCTTTTGATACTTGTACATATATCAATCAAACCTTTTCTCATTTATACAAATTTTATAATGAAAAATATAGCAAAATAATCAAGAATATCGATTTCTTAGTCTCTAAAGGTGTAATAGAAGAATTAAGTAGATTCGAAAATAAATATAATATAGATAATGTTAATTCTTTAAAAATTCTTACTCCTTATCCTAATATTGTTGAAAAGTTTTTGAATCAAAATAAGCTTAATACTAGACTAATACATTTAGGACATATCGATTATCTAAAATGTCAAACTTTAGCAAATACTAAAATAGTTGAAAAAGGTGATTCTAAAGATAAAGATATGTCAATTATCAATGGATTAGCTAGTTATGTTGAAAATAATAATATAATGCTATATTTATTTAGCCATGATTCTGATTTTGATAGTCGAGCTAGTAGTGGATTCCCAAATGTCCATAGTTGTTTTTTAAAAAGAGCAGATATTAATGATTATCATTTTAACAAATTTTCATGTGATTGGGAACTTTTTACGCGATTTCTTTACTATTTATCAATTTTGTTTGGAGCAATTATACTAAATGTCTCAAATAAGGATAAATTTATAATTTTTGGATTATGGATCGGAAAAAGAAAAGAAGATTGGAAAAATGAAAGAGTAAGGGTTTATTCGCATAATCCAGTATTAACGAGAATTAAAAAAGACTTAGAAATAATGAAAGAAAAATAAAAAGTAATTTGAAGAATAAATAACTTCTCTTTCAATGAATAATACACTTTCTTGTATTAATCACTTTTATGAAAAACCTTCTATTGAGCATAAATTCTCTTTTTAAAAGATTTTTAACTTATTCAAATTTTTCTTTTCTGTTTAATTAATATAATTTCTTACTTTCCTCTCTACTTTTAATTTATTTTTTCTCAATAAACTTGAGAGAATAATTCTGATTTCCTCTTAATTTTCTTTCTAAAACAAAATTTGTTAATATATTTTAGTAGCTTTAAGTTTCAAATATAAAATAATAATTTTCAATCTTCTTAATAAAGCTAATTTTATTGCTACCTAATATTTTTCTAACTTCAGAAGTTAATTTCAATTACTTTCAATCTTCTTAGTGAAGCTAATTTTATTGCTACTAAGATTTTGCCAAGATTCGGTATCGATAGTGACCAAAAGTTTCAATGTTCTTAATGAATCTAATTTTGTTGCTACGGTTTATAGAAAAAGTGTTGGCAAGTTAAGCTACGTGTTTCAATCTTCTTAATGAAGCTAATTTTGTTGCTACGAAGACCAAAGAGCCAAAAGGAGAGCATATTTAGACTTTCAATATGTAGTATGAAGATAATTTTGAGGAAAAA
>JAHLWH010000161.1 GCA_019058015.1 Promethearchaeota archaeon
TTGCCAATACCACTTTTTAAGGAATACATGGAATCACTTAATCGCCTTGGATAGTAATATATTCCTACCGCTAAAAAAGGCGCTGAATTCCTTATACATCGACACGGCATCGAGAACTTCTAAAATACATTTCGAAAATGTGGGAAAAGCAACCGTTCGAGAAGCGTTTAAAAATATGGATGATGACCTTCAAGCAATGATAAAAGTTAGAAATAAAGTATTTAAGAAGCTACGAGGGATTTGGCTTTACGAAAACTTAAAAAAATATGCGGAAAAAATGGAGAATGCGATGATTCCGCTTAACCTTTCCTTTAGATTTACAAGAATCTTGAAGAAAAGGGTAATTGCGTTAAAAATTGCGCTGAATGAGGTAAAGCAGAAGCTTGAAGATGCCTGTTTATTATACGGAAATTTTCAACAGATTCGAGAGACCTTAGGAGAAGAGAAAATAAAGCGACTCGAGTCCCTTTATGATGCGATATTTGCTGCAGCTAAAAAACGAGACCCGAGATTAAAATTAGAAGATTGCAAATCATTTTTACCGAGTAAAAAGAAAACTACAACAGAAATAATGGGCGAATGGTGTAGATTATGGAATTCTTATCTTCCAGGACTGTTTAAATATTACAACTTTCCTAAACCAATAAGAACAAACATGGAATTAGAGCGAGTATTAAGCAAGGATAAACAGGCAAGATTTAACAGGATTGCGAAAGCAAATGTATGCCGAATGGTTGCGACGAGAGGAGAAGATTATTTGAGAATAAAATATTGTACTGCTGAAGAATTACAATCGGACATGGTAGCAGAATATTGTGAAGAAATAGTAAAAGAATTAAGGGGAGAATTAGCTTCAGATATAAAAAGAATGACTGAAATTACGGCAACGAGGAGTCGGGAATACGAGAAGTTCGATCTGGATATAAAAAAATACTATCAACAAGACAAGAAAAAAAAGGGAGGTAACAATTTTGTCGGCAAAGATTAATTTGCTACCTCATAAAAAAAAGATAAAAAAATTAAGATTATTTTTCGTAAGTCGTTAAGATAAATAAATTAACCTCTGAAAAAAAGTGGGAAATTTGCCGAAGATATTGGTTACCCTATTATCGTGAAGCCTATAGCAGATGATGATGTTCATAAATCAGACACTGGCATAGTAAAACTAAATATTCAGAATAAAGATGATGCAGAAAAAAATTTTGATGAATTAATGAAAATCTTCTCAAAAGGACTAAATGTTATATTTTTTGTATATTTAAATAATAATTTCATCTTCTAAAAACCATTCTATTTTTCCCGATAATTGCGTATTTAACCGTCCAAGCATGCGTTCTTTCTTAAGGAGATTGTTTCCCGATTCAAATGGCTCTTTAAATTTCTTATTATAATATTCCATATTTGATCGCTGAGCTTTTGAGAGTTCGGGATTTTGTTTAAAAAAATCTACGAAACGAAGTATATTAGCCTTATGTTTTTTAATCGTTTTGATTGCCGTATTTAATTTTTTAGAAAACGATGGGGCTTCGTTGAGATCGTCAATTTGATGTCCATCTATCTCCTCATAAGGAAGTCTAGATATCTCACCTAACATCATCTCATTTCTCTGTATTTTTTTAATTCAGGGTAAGTAGTTAAAAACTCATCAAGCAGTTCCTTGCGTTTTTGCGTCATATTTTCGGGTTGGAAAAAAATTATGTTATAATCGCGGTAAAATTAAACGCTTTTATCGTCTATTGGCTTCCGAAATCTAAGATAATAAGTTTTCAATTTTTTAAAAATCTTTTTTTTAACACAAAGCATGCCCTTTTTGGTAAAACGCTTTTTAGGGATTACCTTAAGGATTCTATTGGAAAAATAAGTTAAATGATCTTCAGCACCATCCTGACCGTTAATAAATTCTCGCAATTCCCGAAAAAACTTGTTTGGAGCATTTAATTTTAAAATTTCGAATACATCGAATGTAAATTTGGCACAATGCGAGCTTGAATTGTGGGTTGGATTTATTTTTGGTGATTTTCCTCCAATTTTTAATAAAGTGGTGAAATTATTTCCCTCATTCATGATTTTTTGAATCGAATTGACCCAATTCCGGTGATTACGTAATTCATGTCTTTCCGCATCGAAATGCTGCTCTCGATAAATCTGAAGGTCGGCTTTAATACCGTTATTTAACTCTCGCATTACATGAAAAAGGTCAATTTGGATAACATCTGCCCCATATATTAATTTAATTGCAGCAATAAGGTTAGGTGCAAAATCGCAAGTTATAAGTCCAGGAAAAACGCCCAAATCCTCTTTTAACTGCCTTAAAGCACGAACAGCATTTTCTAAATTTTCTTCTCTGACCACGTGATTAAGTAAGTCCCGCTTTTTTCCCTGGTCACTGATAACAATGCCACAAGCTTTTTTTTCCCGATCACATCTCTACTGGTAGAAGTAAAAGTTCCATCAATTGTAACCACCTTAATTGATTCAGGATTTTTTAGAGTTTTTTCACTTTCAATTGAGGCTAAATACTTTTTTGAATAACGCTTTATCCATGAATTTACGGTGTCAATAGAAATGTCCACATTATGCGAATTTTTAAGCACATTAGCAATTTTCTTACCTGAGATATTATCTCGATAATAACGCTCCAATGCGTAGATTATAATCAAGGGAGAATATTCTGATTTTGGTGGATAATCCGGGTGCTTTAGTGAGAATGAACGTCCGTAAGATTCACACTTAAAATAATTTATTTTAATATGGATAAAACGTTTTTCCCGGGGCGCACCAAGATCTGGAATGACTCTCTTATAATTCGAGCGTATTTTTAATAATTCAGAACCACATTTATAACAAACTCCATCAAAATAATCTTCAACGGGAATATCCAAATAAGTTGTTTTGATGACCGTCTCGAAGTTCATATAAAAGGCGGTGTGTTATCAAGATAATATTATGATATAATATCTGAGTGATATCCTAAAGAAAAAACTTTTATTTTTTTAACTTTACAAAAAACTTAACATTTAATCCTCAAAAGTAGAAAAAAA
>JAHLWH010000162.1 GCA_019058015.1 Promethearchaeota archaeon
TATCGCTAAGCTTTTCTTGTCAGTTTTACGAAATAAATTTTTTAATTCCTCGAACGATATGTGTCGTTTGATTTGTAAGGGAAACATATAAATAAAACGCGAGAAAATATATATGAGGGCGTATAATATGTAGATAATATGATCCAAAAAAATTAATTCAAAATACTATAGTCATACTTTTTAAATAAATCATTGAATGAATAAAGTTTATATATTTAAATATCTCTCATTTCGTATGAGATAACAATGAAGAAAATACAAAAAAAGATTCTTGTTATAATTTCTTTGGCGAGTTTTCTAGGAATATTGTTATTCAGTAATATAACTACTACTATTAGTTCTTTCTCTTATAATGGATTTATAGAAGACTCTTTTTTTAAAATTCAAAATGAATTTATCACTTCACAAGAGATAGATGGAAAACCAGAAATCGTTGGAAAATTTGGATCTTATAATCCAGAAACTGGAAAAGAGGAGATATATTTTAATATAAGTAGTTATACTAAGTTAAACAGTTGTACGCTTCATTATAATTACTCATACAATGGTATTTTCTATGGACCATTCGTCTATACAATGGAGTATATAAATGAAACTTTTTGGGGAGTACAATATTACAGTCTCTGGTATTCAATTATCAATCTGCCAATCTTCCCAAAGTATAAAGAATTCTCTTTCATTATTTATGAAAGTGTATTACTTATGGATTTTAATGGTACATACTACCAGATTGAGCTTGCTCCAGGTGAGACAACACAAACAAGTAAGATTTATACACAAACTAATTTTTTAACGATTTTACTGGTGTTTGCATTTATTATACCTCTCTTTGGAGGATTTATTATTTTAAAAATTCTAAAAAGAAAAAGAGTTTTACTTAACTGATAATGTAAAGAGGTGAAGTATAACAACCTATTAACTTTTCATTCTTTTTATCTTCAAATCTTTTTTTCTCCCTCTCTATTAATTAAATTAAAGTGAAATAAGAATCAGCTTCAATTTGTATGAGTTTTATTTTTCTACTTAGAATATTTAAAAATTAGTCTAGCTAAGTAAAAAAATCATTAGTTAACATAAAATTTATAAATAACTTACAACAAAGTAAAAACGGATCAATAGATCCAAAAAAAATCTAAGATAAAAAATCTAAGATGATAAAAATGAACAAAAATAAATCAGTAAAGCTATATCTAATTTGTTTAATAGCCATATTAGTAATTAGTTCTATATCTGCGGTGATTGCATATTCTAACCTGGGGACATTTGGAGATTTACAATCTAAACGTAAGTTGGATGAGAAAATAAATATTGCTTATATTGGTTCGTCTCAAAGCATTTTTGAATCAATTCATTTTCTCAAAGAAAATTATGGCAAAGATGTTGAGTTAATTAAGGTTAAAGATGCGGAAAAAATTGATGAAAACATTAAAATTCTTATCGCCTTACAAAGTGAATTTGTGATAATTCAAAGCTATCAATCTTATGATGAAATTTATAACCGAATAAAAAGTGGATTACTCAGCGTTCTCCTCCTTGAAGAAAACGCAATAACCATCATAGAAGTTAAGAAAGAAAACTTTAATATGACTCTTAACCTAGACTCAAAAGAAGAAACATCTAATCTAATTAGTACTGAAACCGAAATTATAAAGTTTCAATATCATATACAAGCGGAATACCAAAAAAATGACGTCGAAATAACAGAAAGATATGAAGCAAAATATTACAACTCATATATTAATCGCATTAAACAATACATCATTGAGATGATAGAAAACGCAGAAGAAGCCTCTAAGTATGTTCCTAAAACTGCTGCTGCTGGAGATTGGATCAAAAAGAAGGAATTAATTGGATCAAAAGATTATGGTGATTTTGAAATCTATACTAGGTTTGAAATTTATAAATGTGCTTATACAGATGTAGTTACAGACAAAGAATATTACAGGATTGATTCATATGTACATCATTATGTTAAAAGTTTTGCTTGGACCCCTGGTCATGTTGGACCTTGGATAGGTCAAAGAATAATCTACGCTGATGCAAATTATGATGATCAGGAACTCTATATTTACAAACCTACAGGAACCATAGGAACCAGTACTGTAAGCTACAGCGTTAGCTTCGTTGTTAATACTGCTCCATCAGCAAGCGTGAGAGTAGGCTATTCTCATAGTTGGTCGCAACCCGAAGTAACTATTAAAGATACATCAAGTATGATAAACAATCATGCTAAGTGGACTGAGAGTTTTAATGGTCCAGATTATTTTTGGTGGGCCCATATGGATTGGTGTGTAAAACCATGCTTAGTCTCTCGATCATCATTTTATTCCCAACCAAGTCTAGTTGTACGAGTTCCTACTGGTGATGGATTGAAGATGCCAAAATTACAAGCGACTTATAAAACCTATGAAGATCGTAATTTTTTTCTGTTATTTGGTTTGCTTTTCTTTACTAGAACAATTACATCATATTACACATATACTACTTGGACTAGCGTATTAGTTGATAGAACTAATGGAGGCGGAGGCGGAGGCGGTTGTCCGATCCTCTCTGTTTACGATGGAGAACATTACGTTGAGGAAGGATTACTTGATATTCATGCATATGAGGATGTTATTACAAATCATATACTAACTACTACACCCCAATCTGTAGATGGCAAATATTTGCTACGTCTAAATGAACACAATAAAACAATATCTCATATAGACCAAGTAAGGCTATTAGCTACATTAAAAAATGGAAAGAAAGTATTACTACCGCTTCTTTCAGCAACGCATTCTACAAACGGAGATATAACTAGTGCACTTCTCTTAAACGATGATATAAGAGTAAATAGCTATGGAGCAAACCACAACGGTGGTGAGAGTGAAAGTATATATCTAGAGTTTTTAGTACCAAAACAATATGAAATTCAAGACTTTACTTTCTTAATTGAAGGCTATAATATTATCGTTAAATAAATATATTCCTTATAGAATGGATTAGAAGAATAGAAATAAATTGGATGAATAACTAATAAAAAGATTTTTTCGAATTATAGAATAGACTAGCAGTGATTGAATAAAATGACAATATTAATCGCTTAAATTAAAAAATAATTTTTTTTTTTTTCTACTTTTTTTGTGTTGTCAGTAATATTATTTTGTCAGTAGATCAGCAATTTAATTTTGTCAATTTTTGCCTAAATAATTCGGCTTTTGCCGTTGAAATTGTATATATATGAAAAATTAAAAGATAATGTTAATATTTTTAAAAAAAAATATAATATTGTTATAAGTGATCATAAATGCCAATAACACCGCTTCACTACCCTGTCGCATGGGGATTATCAAAACTCGACAAGAGACTGAATCTACAGGGGCTAATTGTCGGTTCTTTCATACCCGATATCGAGTTGCCGTTTCTGTAATATAGATGGCGGTTATTTTATCAAGTGCCACTAATTTATTTTTAATTATCCTTTCGTATCTTTCAATTTCATGCAGATATACTCCATTATTTTCTGTCGATTTAGGCAAATCCCAATGCATTATTTCTTTTTTAAATTGAGAAGTATAATCTACCATCTATGGTAAATCCTTCCATTTCCATAAGATTTTCACAATTTTCTTGTTTTCTAAATGTTTAAAATTTTATTCACAGTAAAGTAACGTAAAATAGTATATAAAAATGATTATTGAAAAATTACATCTTTTCTTCAGAATTTAAGAATATATTTACTATTTTATTACCTAAATAAAATAATTCTTCCTTTTGGTTTGAAGATAATTGATTAATATCTTTCTAGACAAGGTTTAGATGCAGAAATAAATGATTATATAGATAATAAGTTTAAATCTTTAATCTTTCGCTCATAAGATTAGTGACAAACTTTCTTGTTTATCTTATAAATTGAAATCAATAATTTAATAACTTTAAAAATTTTTAATAAATCATTATACAATAGAATACTAATAATTATTAAATGTTCACCATTGCTATCTAAATATTTTTTGATATTTCCAGATTTACATAAAAAATAAGACTATTCTTGTCTTATAGCACATTGTTTACTAATTTTAATTAAATACGTCATTTTTTTTTTAGTCTTTCTCCTTTCAAATATTGTTTTACGTAAAATAATCAACAAAAAAGTTGTCTCCAGAATGTGTCCAACTTTACAAGCTATAAGATCTAATAGCATACTATAATTTTCACTTGCTGTTATTGACAAGATCTGAACCATCCCAGTCAATATTTCAAAAAATATGATTTTCTATGTTAGGTGCTGGAAAAATTGATTCATTTTACTGGTAGAGATTTGATACCTTTCCAAACACCTAGAAAACAGTTGTGTCATCTCTTCAATGCCTTTAAGATAAGATATCTGAGGGAATAACTCTTTTATTATCTCTTCTTTACCCTCTGAATCTTGTCTCAGATAATAATTCTGAATTTTTCTAGACTTACTCATAGTGAAATGAAAATAGAATAAATTTATATAAATAAAAAAAGGATGTAAAATGTTTTGCATTTCCTCATCAAATAAATTGATAAGAAGTTAAAGAATATGTTTATATAATTTCATATAATATTTGATTAATATTATAAAGTTAATTTAATTAGTATGGAACGGAAGTTGTAAATATGACAACATGGATATGTAAAAAATGCGGTAAGGAGTATGATAATCCAAGATGTAGGCTATCAAAGTGCCCAAATTGTGGTGCCCCTAAAGATCAGCATGAAAAGAAAAAATAATTTGAAAATAACGA
>JAHLWH010000163.1 GCA_019058015.1 Promethearchaeota archaeon
ATATACAAATCAGAGTTTAAATATTACAGTATCATATAGAGAGTTCGAAATACCCTATAAACATGTTAGCGGAGCCATAGTGGATATAAATGGATCGGGAATATCTGAGCTTTTATATGAGGTATTCAATAATTATTCTGTGCTTATTAATACAGCAGATTTAAATCTCGGAGCAAATTTTTTAACAATTTATGCTCATAAAGATAACTATGAACCTCAAATGATTTTCCTTACAATAGAAATAATACGAATAGAAACAAATTTAACATTATATATAGATGGGACAGACATAACTGATGTACCATCAATTACACTATATACAAATCAGAGTTTAAATATTACAGTATCATATAGAGAGTTCGAAATACCCTATAAACATGTTAGCGGAGCCATAGTGGATATAAATGGATCGGGAATATCTGAGCTTTTATATGAGGCATACAATAATTATTCTGTGCTTATTAATACAGCAGATTTAAATTTAGGAGCAAATTTTCTAACAATTTATGCTCGTAAAGAAAACTTTGAGCCTCAAACGATTTTACTTACAATAGAAATAATCCAAATAGAAGCAGAAATAAAGTTATTCTTAAACGGAGCAGATAAAACGAATGAACCGTCCATTGACGTGATTAATCTTGAAACTTTAAATATTACTATAAAATATACTATTTACGGAACCGGCACCCATATTTTTGATGCAACAATTGAATTATCTGGTAGTGGTTTATTTGAAAATTTGACTGAAATTCTTGCTTTAAATCAATATTGGATTGATATCGATGCTACAGATTTAAATACAGGATTCAATTTCTTAACAATCTATGCTCAGAAAGGCAATTATGAAGCTCAATCGATTCTAATCACAATACAGGTAATTGACAGAGAAACAGATATTGGGATATATTTAAACAATATAGATAAGACACTTGAAAAATCAATCGAAATTCCAATAGGTGAGGAGTTAAATATAATTTTTAAATATATTGATGATCTTACACTAAACTACATTTCTCAAGCACTAGTACAACTTATAGGAACAGGTTATACTTGGAATTTTACGGAATCTCTTTCATTGCAACAATATACATTAAGAATTAATACAAGAGATTTAGATGTTGGACTTAAATTCTTAACTATATTTGCCTCAAAAACAGACTATCAATCTTCATCAGAGCTTTTAAAGATAACTGTTAGACAAATAATAACAAATATTACATTAGAATCCGGGGAGGATGTTATAAATATAAAAACTGGTGAATCCTATACATTAAGTATAATTTTATATGATTTAGATTTTGAAGAATTAATAAAAAATGCTACCGTTAGATATACATGGGAATTAGGACAAGGTTACCTTACAGATGAGGATAACGATGGTATTTATAAGGTCACATTAGAAAATATACCACCAGGAACCTTTACCTTTACTTTCACTGTTTTGAATGTGAGTGATGATTATTTATTTGAGAGGAAAACAATAACTTTAAATGTGGTTAGTCCCCCAGAAGAAGCCTTACTATTTCAGATACTAACCATTCTCGCCGTTGCTGCCGTCATCGGTATCAGCAGTTATTTCATAGCATATCAAAGAGTATTAAAATATCCAAAACCCGTTAGAAAAATTCATAAATTCAAGAAAACTTTAAAGAAGAAAAAGGGTCCTGATGTTGAAATTGTTCCAAGTAAGATCACATTAACAAACCTCTACAAAGAAGAATTAGATCCCATTGCTAAACTTTTTAAAGGAAAAATCAAGCCTGAATTATCAGAACAACAACCAGAACAAAAACCGTTAAAGGATAATTTTTCTGAAACTTTATCCGAGAAATTATCTGATGATTCTGAAAAAAAGGAGATATAAATTTAAATCAAAATTAAAAATATTTTTTTTTTAAAATTTTATAAATTTTTTTGATATGTTTTTACTTTCAAAAATCCAAAATTATTACTAAAGTTAGATAAATTAATTGAAAATAAATTCTTACAAATCATAAAAAATCTAAATATTGATTGTAAATTATATTTTAATAACTAAATAACTATAATAGAATGAATAAAAATGGATAATTCAAATCGTAATATAATGTCGGGTGCAGGTCCTTTCCATTTTGAAGGTAATGACATAGGAATATTACTATTGCATGGAGGAGGTGGCGGAACTGCAGCTGATTTAAAGCCAATGGCAGAATTTTTACATAATGAAGGAGGTTTTACAGTTAGAGTTCCGTTGTTATCCGGATTTGGAACAACACCAGAAGAATTGAAAGATACGCCGATCTCTGCTTGGATGGAAGATCTTGAAGTAGAATATAATTTCTTAAAGCAAAAAGTAAAAAAGATTGTTATTGGAGGGCATAGTATGGGGGCAACATTTAGTTTGTATTTAGGAGCTACAAAAAATCCCGATGCAATATTTACCATAAGTGCTCCCATAGGAGTTAAAGGAATCTTACCAAAATTGCTTCCGTTAGTAAAATATTTTATTAAATCTTATCCTCTTCCTATAGATGAATTTGAAAAAGAAACAGATGGTGCGTGGGTGGGATATGATAAATTTCCTCTA
>JAHLWH010000164.1 GCA_019058015.1 Promethearchaeota archaeon
AATTAAAGGAAAGATGGAAGATAGATAATTCAAATCATACATTTTAGGATACCTAATCGCAATAGTATTTATGGGTTCAAGCCTAATTACCTATGATATTGGACCCCTTTTTGACTTGGGAAACACAATAAAAACTTTAAGCCTAATATTGTCCGCAGTTATCTTTATTTTAATATTTTTTATAACCTTCTTGAAAATAGAAGATATAGAAAGTTGAAATTTAATCCAAATTTAAAATCTCAATTTGTTGTCTACATCAAAAATTACATCTAAATCCATCTCATATGAAGAAATTTAAAATGTTATTGGAAAATTCAAAAAAGAATTTGAATTTAAAACCATTTTTATCAAAAAAATAAACGCTATATTAGATTTGAATAAAAAAAATTGAAAATTTTGAGTATATCAATGCAAATTTTGGTTTTTCTAATATATTAGAAACTCAATTTATAAAAAGAAAATTTTACATATGTATTATTAATTCTAAATAAATTTTAATAAAAAATTTTAAAAGATAGGGATAATCATGGCAAAAATTGGATTTAAAACCGTATTGATTATTGCCTTTCTTATCAGTTCTTCTATTTCATTACCACTGATGGTTTCTGGGCAAGAATATGGAGTGCAATCTGCATCTGTAATGCAAGTAGATGACCTTATGAGTGATCCATCTGGTCTCTGGAGTGGAATGGGATCAGCAATGGGAATGTTTGGACAATTCGGGCCCGCTGGAGATGTTCTTGGGCAAGTATTAATGATGCTTTTTATGCAAGGATTAGACATATCTTCAAGAGAATTGCTTCCAGGGGTTTTTGTATTAAATGCATCCATGGAAAACACACGTACTTTGCCTGATCCTGAAAAACATTATAGAAAATACTGGATTCCATGGGAATATGTGGTAAAATCTAATCTTACTGGTCCAGAATATGGTTGGGGCAATCCTTATTGTGTTATTAGCAAAGAAGGAAATGTAACCTACACATTTACATCTGGTGCCGCAGTCACATTCGCAATTTGGGATAGTGATGGCTCACTTATAGCTGTACTACAAAGAATTATTAACGTGGGTAAGGAATTATTTAAAATGGCTAAAGAATTCGAGGATAATCCACCAACCCAAGAAGAAGCTACAAAAGCGATGACAATAATGGTTGGAAAAATTGCTAGTGTTATTTCTTATTTACTCATCCACATTAATGATATTATCAATGGCGATGAGTTAATAATGTTAAACCCAATTACTTATCAATCGTTATTGATTGAAACTAGTGCTAACTTCAATATAACTAAGAAATGGTATTATGCAAATGGGACTCAATTTTTTGAAGAACGGATTGAAGAATGGGGCTGGGAAACCATGGCTAAAGAAAATCATGATGAATATATGCTATGGCTCCTTTCAAACCAAAGTCTTGGAGGTATACACACAAAAAAATGGACTCACTTTACTTTTGACCTAATTCAAATGTGGATTAAGAATTTTCATATCGAAATTGATGCTAATGAAATAATAAAATTGCTTGGTGCAGTTCTACCTACAGGCGGTGGCGGTGGCACGTTTGGTCTATCTGTAGATAATGGAATTGGTATTTCTCAAGATCCATTTTCAAGTATAAATCCCGCCAAAATCTTTGAAGGTTGTGATATTGAATTCTACTTATTTACTCACCATCTTGCAGGAGCTTTCCTATTCGATGATGCAAATGACGATGGAGAAATTACTGTTGAATATGTAAATGTCACCGATGAAGATGGGAATCCCATAATGAGAAATAATACATATGTCCAAGTTCCAAAGTCTACAGAAGTGACCCACCGAATACAACTGGGAGCAGTTAATGATTTCGATGTTAAAGATCCAACAATTAATAAAAATGAAGACGGTGTTGACGAATCAATTTCCTGGGGAATGCAAATGAATGATGTAAAACTCTCTACTGTGCCGTTAGGTGTTGAAATGGAAGATTATGTTGAAGATGTCGAAGAAGAAAACCTTGATTTTATATTCTTTGGTTTTACATTCATACCAAATATCACAGATACTGTAGAAATCACAGAAGGTGAAACCACCAAAACTATTCAATTAGCATCGGGTAAAGTTAAACTAGATCAGTATTTTGCGCCATGGAATGATGGTGCTGGACCTATTGCCGACATTACTGACCTCGATATGGCAATTGTTTATCTCTCAACTGCTTTGCACATTCATTTCAATCTAAGTTTAAATGAAATCACTCAAGAAAAGATGTTAAATTATGATGACAAAAGAGATAGACCTATGCTGACCGAAAATGATTACCACGAAGAAGAACACGCTTTATATATCGGCAATTATATGCCTGGTGCTGAGAAAGTTCCCTTCGTTGATATTGCTGGGCCTTATTATGTCCAAGGAGCTGATGAAGAAACTGGAACACAATATCCAGCCAGTACGAGTATAATCCCTCTGGGATTGTTCGAGGCAGGAGTTTCAGACTTCTCAACTCACATAAATGAAGATGATCCTACCGCATCTTTTACTTCTGAAGGCTTTTTCCAAACAGATTTCAATGTGATGCTATACTCTGTAAATTATCCAACATTCGCCGGAAGTGGTGATGGGTTATTCCATGACCCTGTATTCAGCGTTTTCATGACTTGGGAGGCTCAATCAATTATCTCCATTATACTCCTCTTAGGTGGTATTACTTTAATCGGAGTCGCGACGATTTTAATTGCACGACGTAAAAATAAATTGATAAGATAGGCAAATAAAACTTAAATTTTTATTTTTTCTTTTTTTTATTTTGATTTAAAAACCTTTTCTTGCAATATTCAATAAATTTTTGCGGATTTTTAGCATGACCCTGTATTTCGTGTTTTCATGATGTAAGTTTTTTTTGTTTTAATATTAAAAATGTAAGAGGATTAACAAGATAGAGAGATTACTTCATAATAATATATAAATAACATAAGAAGAAATAAAACATTCCTAATACTTTTAAAGTTTTTATTTTCTGATTTTCTTTTTGAAACTTATTTTTATGATTTTTAATTATCAATTATTCGAAAATAATAAGATTATTTACGAATTTTATATTACAATTTTTATATTTTGATAAAAGTAAATATTAAAAGTGAAAAAAAATGGCAAAAGAATGGCAAGTAAATGAAGATAAGGCTTGGTTTAGGAAGTGGTGGCCTGAAAATTGTCCTAAAAATATGGAATTTGAGAAGATTTCATTAGGAGAATTTTTTGAAGTGCAGAGAAAAAAATATGCAAATGATCATATAATGTGGTTTTTGCATTCATGGATGACATATGAGGAGGCTAGTAATGCTATTGATTCTCTTGCAACTGCTCTTTCAGATTTAGAGTTAAAGAAAGGGGATGTTTGTGCATTGCTTATGCCAAATAGTTTTCAATACATCATAAGTTACTATGCATGCGCAAAGATTGGCGTGATTACTACTGGGATTAATCCTACGTACAAACCTCTTGAAGTTTTGTATCAAATTGAGATAACAAATCCAAAAGCTTTAATTGTATTGGATGCATTATATGGTGAATTTGTCAAACCTATAATTGATAAGAGCAGCATTGAGTTTATCGTCTATACAAACGTTGCAGATTTAGCTTCTGGTCTTTCTGGTGCAATTAAATTTATTGGTAAATTGGTTGGTAAAATTCCAAAAGGTAAAGTTGATTTTGAGCCATCTTATAAATTGTTAGATCTATTAACAACGGAGCCAAATCTTCCTGATGTTGATATTGACCCAGTTGATCTTCCTGCAACTTATATAATGACGGGTGGTACAACCGGTGTACCAAAAGCTACGGTATTGACTCATTTTAATTTAGTATCTAATGCAAGACAATGCATTTCATGGTTTGGTGGTGAAGATCCTGGAATAGGTGATGTCGGTATTTTACCATTATTTCACTCGTTTGCTATGACTACGGTTATGAATGCATGTATTGCACTCGGTGGTTGGATGATGCTATTTCCGAGACCTCCTCCAACTGAGGAATTACTTGAGACAATTCAAGATTTACCGGCACCTAAAGGTCTTTTGTATACTGGTGCAGAAATTTTGTTTAAACGGCTCGCTGATCTTCCAACAATTAATGAATTTGATATTATGGGTAAATTACGCTTGTGTGTTTCTGGAGCAGGACCTTTACACCGTCCAGTCGCAGAAGCGTTTGAGAAAAATACTGGTGGAAGAATAGTTGAGGGATATGGACTTTCTGAAGCAAGTCCTGTTGTAAGTGCAGGGAATTTATTTGGAGAAAGTCCTATTGGTACGATTGGTATGCCATTTCCTGGAACTGACTGGGCTATTTTTGATGCTGAAGATTTTAACAAAGGTCCAATTGCTAATGGGTCACCTGGTTCAAAGTACGGTGAGGAATATTCAGGAGAGATATGTGTATGTGGTCCTCAAGTTATGAAAGAATATTTAAACCAGCCAGAAGAAACTGCCGAAACTATTAAGGAATGGGATAATCGAAAATGGCTTCTTACGGGAGATATTGGGTTCATGAATGAGGATGGAACAATTGCGATTCGAGATCCTAAGAAACAATTAATTAAAGTAGCTGGTCATTCTGTCTTTCCGAAAGAAGTTGAATCAATGCTTATGAAACATGAAGCCGTTTCCGAAGCGGCTGTTGCAGGCTTACCCGATCCAGAAGGAAAAGTAGGCGAAATTGCAAAAGCTTGGGTGGAGATAAAACCAGAATATAAAGGAAAGATTACTGAGGATGAGTTAAAATCTTGGACAGAAGAGAATCTAACAAAATGGAAATGTCCGGCAATTATTGAATTTATTGACGAAGTTCCAAAGAGTGTTCTCGGAAAAGTTCAGAGAAGAGCGCTCCAAGAAGTAGATCCGCTCTGGAAATCAAAGTAAAATGAAACTTAATGGAATAAAAATATTAAATCTTTTATTATTTTTTCTTTTTTTTTCAATTATTTTTCTTTTTTAATTGAAATAGTATTATTTAAAAGGATTATTTTTGGTTTTAATATTTTGTAGATATGTTTCTAAGGGTGGTGGTGTTAGATTTTTACTAACAGCAATCTTTTTTAGTTCTCTCATTATTTTGGGTAAATCAACCTGAACTGGGCAGAAATTTTTACAATTTTCGCAAGAAGTACATAAAAACAACCCATTTTTCACAGCAGATTCAATTCCATTATGAATATAATCCTTTATAATACCATACGCCCCGAGACCCATTTTTGAAGCATAAATATTTCCAACTGCCCGGCTTGCAGTACAAACATAATTACACGCCTTACAACTTATGCAGTGAAGAAATTCTTTAAGAAAGCTATTTTCTTTAACTGCTTTTGTCCTCCAATCATCCACAAGTATAACTACAATTTCTTGTGTTCCATACATGCCAATTACTTTTTGACCATAAACATCGTTTGTTGAAGATGGCCCCCTAATAAATGATATATAACTTCCAATCAAGGTATTCCATCTTTCTTGCATATTTACCTGTAATAATGCATCATAAACAGTAGGAACAATCTTTGAAATTGAAGTAATTACAATGTGTTTAGGAGGTAATCGGGTTAATAAACTAATATTTCCTTCATTTTCTACTAAAACAATAGACCCATCATCAGCTGCTACAGCATTAGCTGATGTTAATGAAATATTTGCATTAAGAATTTTCGGTCTATATCTTTTTCTAAAAAAACTACCGATTGCTGGACCATTAGGATCTACATCAACATTATATTTTTCTTTTATTTTTTTTGCAATTTGACTTGGATGAAAATGAACACCGGGTGCTAATTGATATGATGGCAATTCATACTCAAACAATTGAACCAAAACATCTCCAAGGTCTGTTTCAATAATTTCTATTCCTTTTTTTTTACAAGCATCTAAAATGCCCATTTCTTTTGCATCTGCACTTTTTGATTTATATAGAATACGTTCATCTCCCATTTCTTGTAAAAATAATTTTTGAGCCTCCTCATTAGTTTGAGCTAGGTATGCTTTCGCGTCGGTTTTTTCTATTGATTTCATTGCTTGTTCAGTATATTTTTCAAGATTATTTACTAATTCTTCTCTCATTGGTCTTAATTTATCTACATATTTTTCAACATATTCCTTAGTATCCTCATTAAATTCTCGGTGCTTTTTAATTGAGGCAAGATTACCCCAAAAATCAGCAAATTGGAACTCTTCACTCGTTTCATCGAGAAGTTTCTTAAGTTTTTCCTTATTATTTTCATATAATTCTTTTCCTGATGCCATTATTCAATCACCTCTCCTTTTTTCAATTTATTTATGAATTCCTCAAACTTAAATATTTTAAATCGTGTTTTTTTTTCTACTTCCAATTTTTTAAATGAAACATAACAAAATGAGCACGGAGTAATCAAAATTTTAGCTCTTGACTTTTTAACTTGCCTGAAGATATCTACTGTGGTAAAATTACTGACCTCTTTAAATGAAGAATATACCCCTGCCCCAGCTCCACAACATGTTGATAATTCTCTCTCAAACTCGAGTGGTACTAAATCAACATTTTTTATATTACTTAAAATGACTCTTGGCTCTTCGAATATTGGAATCCGAGCATTTTTCATATGGCATGGATCATGATATGTTATTTTTATTTTCTCATCTCCGGGATATTTCAAAACAAGCTTTTGCATATATTCTGGTTTGGAAAGAAATTGCGATATATGATTTATTTTTACATCAAATTCAGGTATATATTGTGGATAAAACGTTACAAAATAATTATAACACCCCGCACAAATAGTTGCTAATTCTGTTACATTGTTCTTTTTTAACCAATCATAAACCTCATTGCAATTCTTTCTTGCTCCCTCCTCGTCAGTATGAAATAGTAAAGAGCCACAACAAGGAGGGTCTTCTAACTCTTGATATTCTGGTTCCAGGAATTTGATTAATTCTGTCCCTGCTTCACTCAGATTTGGTAATTTAATTAGGTTTATACAGCCATGATAAATTAATTTAACCATACTTTTTATTTCGTTTTTAGTTAATTTTAAGATTTCTCTTAATTATTCGTGAACTACTGTAGAATTGGAAATTAAATAACAATCTTTATCATGTCAGAAGAATAATACTTTTTTTTAAGTTATTTTCAATTTATATATGAAAAAAGAAATTTTAATAAGATTTTTAATAATGTTTCAACCAATTTAATACTATAAATAAAACACAATTTAGAAGTGAAATAATTAATGGGTGCTGGAAAAGATTTTAAGTATTTTTGCCGGAATTTTTGGTAAATTTTTGAACTATAATTTTTCAGAAAAAAGATTTCAATTATATTCTTACTCTTAATTTTCAAATTGGAATAATTATTTCCTCAAGTTTATAAATAGGTAATAAATTTCTATTTTTGAATAATGGGAAATTATATCGTCTTAACTTTATTTGATTTTTTAGAAAAATTCAATAATTGAATGATTTTATATTATGAGTTTAATTTTTATATAAGTCAAGAAGTATAGTTTTAATTAATAAAAAATTAAAAAAATGTTGAGTAAGTGAAAATTATGAGAGCTACAAATCAAGGTATGCGTAATTGGTTTGGAATGTTTCCATCTTCCACGTTTGCAGACAATTCATGCCATATAATCCCCGGCATGGCTAATACGGGTGTTATTGAAACTGATGACGGTTTAGTAATATTTGATCTTCCCATAGTACAATATGGCCCAAGGACATTTAAAGAGGTTCGAAAATTAACAGATAAACAGGTTAAATATATTATCTATTCACATGGACATTTTGACCATTGTTTTGGGTATGCACCATTCATTGAAGAAATTAAGGTAAAAGGTTGGAAGATGCCTAAGATAATTGCCCACGAAAATTGCGTAAGAAGATTTGATAAATATAGAATGTTGGATAAATATCATGATTGGTTAAACAAACAACAATTTGCTTCAGTATCAGGTAGGAGACAAAAGATTCTTGTTTCAGCACATGAAACACTTGATCCTACTATAATTATGCATGGAAATGAGGAGCAATATTCATTCAAACTAGGTGATTGTACTTTTAATATCTACCACGATAAGGGCGAGACAGATGATTCAATTTGGTTATGGGTACAAGAAAAAAGGCTTATATGTGCGGGAGATTTAATGGTTTCATCTTTCCCTAATGTTGGCAATCCATATAAAGTACAACGATATCCTAAACAATGGGCTATAGCAATGGAAAAAATGATGGAAAAAAACGCTGAATATATAATTCCCGGGCATGGTCCTTTAATTGAAGGCAAAGAAAAAGTAAAAGATGTCTTATCAATTACAGCAGAGGCTATGCACTTTGTACATGATGAGGTTGTAAAAAGATTAAATGAAGGCAAGTGGTTTGAGCAGATATACCATGAAATACTTGAGATTTATCCGGAGAAATTCAAAAAACATAAATATTTAAGACCAATGTACGGGTGTGTTCGTTTTGCAATACATGCAAGTTATAGATTATATCATGGTTGGTATAATACTGGAAATCCAACAAGTCTATTTCCTGCTAAGTCAGAGGAGATTGCAAAAGAATTTTTGAGATTAAATAGCGAAAATAACTATCTGGAACATGCGAAAAAATTATATGAAATCGGAAAATTGCAATTAGCCCTTCATATCCTTGATATCATAATAAAAGGAACTGATGAAATGCATAATAAAATACTCTTAGAAGCTTTAAATTTAAAGTATAAAATATTGAAACAAAAAGCAAACGATGAGACATCTTTCATAGCAGCTAATATAATAGATAATGCCGCTTATCAAATTAAAGAGAAAATAAAAGATGTTGTCAGTAATAAATAAATGACAAAAATCAGTAATAAATCCTGACAAAAAATTATTACTGCCGACATGTTGTCAGTAGTAGCAAAATGACAAAAAATAAGCGATTTTTAAAAATTTTTAATGTCTCATTTTTTGACAAC
>JAHLWH010000165.1 GCA_019058015.1 Promethearchaeota archaeon
GAATACAGGCAAACGTGAAGAAGGGGTATATACTGGAGTGCAAGCCTTTTTTGGTCGTTTATCATTTGCTGCTCAGGCTTTAAGTTTTGCAGTAGTGCAACCACTCACGGGATTTGTGGCAGGAGCTGAGACCCAAACCCCCTTAGCAGTGTGGGGGATTCACGTTCATTTTGGTTTAGTCCCAATGATCTTTATGTGTAGATCAGTCCTCATATTTTGGAAGTTTTATAACCTAACACCGGATAAATTGAAAGTGATTAAAGATAAATTAATAGAAATTGGACTTTAAATTAGTATTTTGTGTCTTTTTAAAACCAATTTTCCTTTTTTTTATATATCACATTTTCATAATTTTTAATTGTTGAGAAAATGGAAGAATTAAAACTAGTTGTTAATTTTAATATAACTTAAATATTTTCAAAAATAATTATTTAGGTAATAAAAAAATCGTTAATATAGAGAGAAACGATATTCAATGGATACTTCTAGAAAAAATTCTTCGCTAAAATATTTTATAATATTATTGGTTTTACTTATTTCATTTGGCTTAATTGATGTTTTTTTATGGGATATTTATTATTGGCGTAAGGGCTTAGGGTTTTACCCTGAAGTGAAAACATATGAAAATGATTTGGGTTTGGGTAATGCAACTTTAAAAATTAGTTTTGGTTCGAGACCATCGATTGTCCTGATTGAAGAATTTATACATTATGAGTATGATGTTAGGCTTTTTACTTGCCGATTTGAGTTAAATTCAAGCGGAGACATAAATTTAATTAGAATAATAAATGCTACAGCTCACTTATATCATGGCATTAAATACATGGGAACTTTTATTTGTGAAAGTGAAGGTTTAGTATGTTCTATTTCTACAATCTTCCCCGTTGCTCCACATTATATTTTTGATGTCCGAGGAACGGTTAGAGCAGAAATTAATGTTCAAGGAAATTCTCAGATCACGAGTTTTCTTTATTCACTATCATATGAAGTACCCGAACTATCTTTAATCGAAGCATACGGTTTTCCTCTAATAATCTTTGGTCAAGTAATTGTCATAATAGTCCTAATTGCCGTTATTTTTTCTATAAGAAGATCATCTAAACCTAGCCCCCCTCCTCCATATACATTAAGGTTGAAGACAGATACATAGAATTTATTCATCTTGAATATAATGTTTTCCAGAGTTTAAACAAATTTCTGCCTTTTTCAACTCTCGTCCTAAATAGTTAATATGAAAAAGATCATCTGTAAGTTTTAAGTTGATTATTTTTTTACTTATATCTTCAGCATTCTTACCGATTATTGTATTTATAAGATAGTTGTTAGTTGAGAAATGTAGCACATATATTTCATTTGTAAACTGATTAGTATAAATTTTAAAGTATCCATTTGAATCAGGTTGATAATAATCATCTGAATCTTCTATTAGTACTGCTTGATTTCTATTTATTGATGGCATCTCAACTTTATTTTTACTTTTTGCACTAAAAATCTGTATTCCTTGATTAATAGGGGGCATTTTTTTATATTTAGATAAATATGCTAATTTAATTCCCTTCTTCAATTCATTAACTCCGTTATATAATTTTGCACTATGTTCAACCGTAAAAATTACACAAATATCAAGCTCTGCAGCAATGCATGCTAAAAGCCCGTTAATTCCTATAGAATCAATATCCATTAGCTCAACAACGTTAGAAATTCCAAAAAATAAGGGAAATTCTAATTCTTTATATTTCTCTTCTTTAACTTTTTTATTATATAGTGAATATGCACTAATGGAGTTTACAAATCCCGGATTAATTGGTGTTTCTAAAAGAGGATCCAAAATGAGTTTTTGAAATCCTTTCTTCTTTAAAATTTCTGTTAAAGCAAATAAACGTTCAATTCTAACTTCTGGTATCCTTGGCATTATTGCCTTTGTTGTATTAGTTGGAAGAATTACTAAAGGCAGATTTTTAGGTGCATCTAAGTGATTCTCATAATTTCCATAATCTAAACTCAATATTAAGTCGATACCTACATCAATAGCAGCGTTAATTTCTTCTGAATTTAGAGTATCTGCACTTAATAGAATATTGTATTTGCTTTTAATGTAATCAATAATTTCTTTAAGTCTTGAAGGATTTGGTTTATTCGATATGCACCCGAGATCAATCACATCAGCTCCTGAAGAAATATAATGTTCTATTTTTCTATCTAATTGCTCAAAATTCTTTTGTGGTGCATTTATAATCTCGGCAATAATTAAAGGAGGTAAGTCTCTTCCGATAATTTTATCCGGAAATTTATCATTAATGAAAAAAGTATGAGTAGAGATCGATTTTCGAGCAAATTCTATTCTATTCTTTACTAATTCTTCATATTGATCTTCTCCTGAAAATTTTAATAAATCACAAGCAGGAATTGTATTAGATAAATTTAAATCTTCTATTTTTTGTAAGATTGAGTATAAATCTGATAAAAATCTCGGGCCTTTACGTATAGGAATTGAAAATTTTTTTTCTAAATTACTAGTATCCCATTGAATAAAACCTGGTAAAAGAATAATATCATATTGATTTAATTTCTCTTTCAAAAGAAGTTGGTTCGTTAAATCTTCAGTTAAAAATGCAGACACGGAGATAGGAGCTTTAAGAACATCTACAACATGAGACCTTGTTTCATTTGCAATTCTTTGTGCTGTTGGATAACTTTGTATTCCAGTAATTATTAAAGCGTTTATATTAATCACTTTCTAGTTGTGATACAATTATCTTTTTTATTTCAATCAAGTCGGAAAAAAGTATAATTCCATCCATCTTTTTTAATCTTCCAATGTTTTCTAACTCGATTTCTCGAATCTTTAATATAAGTTTTTCTCCACTTGGTCTATATGTCTCAATTGGTTTATTTTCTTGGTCAGATGGATTTAAATAAACTGGAACACCACCTTTAATTGTTTGCGCAACACAATTCGTTATAAGTGTATCAGCTATGCCATAAGCAATTTTAGCTACTGAATTAGCACTTAAAGGGCATATAATTAACATTTTGTATTCACCGGTCTGGAGAGGTCCCGCAAGAAAGGGATTATTTGGTGTTTTCTCAACTTGAACGTTTTTAATAGTTTCTTTTAAATATAACCATTGGCGATACATCCTTACAACAACTGCTCCTTGAATAGAGAGTATTACTGTGAAGTCTATTGAATATTTTTCTTGTAGATCCTTCATTAAATCAATTGATTCTTTAATTAAATAGCCAGAGCCTGTAATTCCCCATACAACCTTTACTCCTTTCTTGTTATCCATAGTTGTTATGCCTTTCTTTCATATGGTATATAGATATGATCCAAAACAGAGCCCGATGAATCTTTTAATTTTAAATTATCAATAATTGGTTTAAATTTACCACCAAGAAGTCCCTCCGCAATGAATGCGGCACCTTGAGCTGAACGCTTAGCAATTTGACTGTAGGTGTTCATTTCTTTTACATTTGCAATTTCTTCTAAATTATTTTTTAAATTATCTTTAATAACCTCGAAATCAATCCCTCTCCCCGCTAATAAGATATCTTTAATCCTATTCTTATCAGAGAATGCAGATGTTATTGCAAAGGTTGCTTTTTTAATACTATCCATAAATGCTTGTATCGCTAATTTGGATTGAGCATCCTTTTTAGCCAACTGAACAACTTCTTGAAGACTTAAATTAGCATAGCCAGCAATTGAAGTTACACCACCTTGATAATAATGTTTTTTTTTAATTTCCCCAATTAGGTAAGCCAATTCTCCGTCAACACTTCCACAAGCATGAATTCCCATGATATTTGAACCACCGATGCCGTCAATAATTTGCCCATTTTCAATAGCTAAAACAGCTGTAAATCCAAATCCGATTTCAATAAGAATGAAATTTGTTTTTTCTGCTGTGATATCATAACTCTCAATTTGATCACGAATACCAACAACAGCCGTACAAACTTTATCAGCCGTTCCCAGATCTATTTTATTGACTTTTTTATAAGTTGGCACTGTTGGTAAATGTTTAACGCTTGGTACAATTACACTTGGATAATTTCCAACTTTAATTCTTCTTAAAATCTCTCCTAATCCTACTATTTTTTTTTCTTTATCTCGTTTAAACTTTAATAAGATCTGAAACATATCATTTTCTGTTAAATCTTGAACCTTTTTTAAAGGTAGACCAAATCCACTTGGAGCAACCATTAAATCGAAAGGTTTCACACCATCAATTACTTCAAAAAATTTATCTGGGGCTTCCATTAAATTTTTTGTTAAAATTGAAGTATCTAAAAAAATAGAATTATTATCTAAACCAAAAAAATCCCAGCTTTTACTCCCAGGGTCTATTCCAATTACTTTCATCTATTTTTTTTAACCTTGATTAAAATAATCTTATCAATACTACCTTTTAAAAAATCAAGGGGTCTTTGTTGTTGGCGGCTGTGTATCCTTTATAAATACCTATCTCTTTAAAAAAAAAATTTAATCTTATTTTATTTTAAAATTATACTAATTAAAACCTTTTGTAAATTGATGGAGCCTTAAACAATAAATAAAAAGAAGAATTGTATTAGAATTAGTTTTTAATAGAAAAAATAAACTTCTATCATAATTATTGCAATGTCAAATTAATATTAGGTTTATTTGGTGGATAGAAAAGAAACCGTCGCGAAGCCTAGATTGTACTTAATTTTTTTAATAATAATGTTGCAAAATCTTTTTACAGCTTGGTTATATTTATAACCCTTATTTAAATTTAGATCCTATGGATCTATGGAAAATTGTTCCATCTGGAGATTACCCTCCAGTAATCTTAAACGCTATTATTTTTTATATTTTCTTCAAAAAAGCATCTAAATTGTTCTTAGACCCTTTTTTTCTATTTTTTGATTTTTTTAAGCGGCGCAATTTATAATTATTTTGCTCGTTAAGCTCTATCAAGGCATCTAAATCTCTTAATCTACTTAATTTAATAACTTCCTCAAGTCGCTTCCGATTATCATCACTCAAATTTAACAAATCGGCAAAAAGATCCCAGCTAATAATATGGATATTTTCGGGATATTTAATTCTTTTATCTTTAGGGAGTTTTCTAACCCGACCAATCCAATTTTGAAACCAATACGTTCCAACAATAAATAACATAATTTTGGAATGTTGATATTTCTCAATCTTCTCTATGATATTAATTTTATGTAACCAACTAGTATAATCAAAAAGCACAACTTCAATATTATCTAATTTTTTAGGATCAATATTTAACTCTTTTGCGATCCTATCTTTTAGAAGTTTTTGCAGATATTTTTTATCATTTTTAAATGCATTATCGCAACGTTTATCACTATTATTATAAATTGGGGGCTCTGAAATGAGTATTGGAACATCTGGAGACTTTTTTCTTTTCTCATCAAAATCTTGCGTGGCTATTTTCTCAATTAATTTATGATTCTCAAGCCCTATTTCTATTGCTATATCATCATGAAATTTCTTATCGAATTCTTCTTCTCCCAAGTCGTTTTTTATTATTTTTGATGCTGTCCCTTGTGCAACTCCCCATATTTCTGCAATCTTATTTATATGATCAGGTTCTTCAGAACGACCGGCTTTTATTATGCCCTCTTGTTGCTCATCTGATATTTCGGGCTTCGGAAATTTCTTGTGGTATTCTTTTTCTCCCAAATCATCTTCTACTATATCTCTGACAGTACCCCATCCTACTCCCCATTTTTCTTCAATCTTATTTATAGAATCAAATTCTTCGGACCGACCGTCCTTTAATATGCCCTCTCGTTGCTCATCGGATAGCAAAACTTTGTATGCCGTAAACTTCTCTTCATATTCCTTCTGTGTTAAAACCATATGACACATCTTTACTAATCCACCTATCTTAATTTTTAAATTCCTATCTTCTAATTTTCTATGTATTTTCGACTGTGAAAGATTAGTGTATTTAATATAATATTTAACAAGATTATTTATATTTTTATTTTCATTAAATTTATATATCTTTTTTACTAAATCATCTTTCTCTTCTTTAGTTAGTGCATCATTATCTTGATCTTTAATAAATTTTATAAATTTCTTAGTAAAATGAGTACCCTTATAGGCGAGACCATCATATTTTTTAATTAATTCTTTCAATTTTGGATCTTTGAAAATATTAAATTCTTCTTTAGCTTTATCAATAAGATCTTCCAAATCTTCTGATTCTTCTCCTTTTAATTTTACCTCTTCTTCTATTTCTTTATTAAAATTTTCCGAATCTTTTTTTGAATCTTTAGTATCATTGTTATTATGGCTTTCTTCATTCCCCTCTGAAATTGGTTCCGATTCATTAGCATCTTCTTGATTATCTTTCTGCTCTGTGGAAGTTGTGGAAGATGTGGTAGCCGTAATTTCTTTGTTTTCTTCTTTATTTTCCTTTCCTATTACCGAAAATTCTAGTTCTGGCTCATCTTTTTGGATGTCTTGTTCTTTATCCTCAACCTGACCTACAAACTCCCTCCTCA
>JAHLWH010000166.1 GCA_019058015.1 Promethearchaeota archaeon
ACCTAACAGTGTATAATCAAGTTTCAATTTTTCCATGATTGATCTAGTAGTTGTGCCAGGTCCAATGATATAGAAGTAATCATCCTCCATATTTTCTATAATTTCATGAGCAATCGCTTCTTGAGAATACTTTTCAGTTGTTGGACTTCCTGTTTTCAATCCTTGGATATGCCTTTTCTCAAAAGGGATCTTTAAATAACCATATAGCTTTGCATATACGAGCCCAGTTCTGAATGCTTCTTCATCAATATCCATAACTTCAGCTTCTTTTAGTTCGTTCACCTTTCCTTGGAGATATAACGCAGCTAGATCCCCAGCTCTCATTGGATTACGAGCAAAAACGGCTGAATGCATTTTAACACCAGTTGGAATACCCAGTACAACTATTTCATCTCCAATAGCGTTGTAGATATCTCTCGCTGTTCCATCTCCTCCAGCAAAAAGTAAAAGGTCGATTTTAAGCTTACAAAAGTCTTTGGATGCTTGTTGAGTGTCAGCAGCAGTGGTTTTTCCCTCTATTATGGATCCTATAACTTTCGGATTAAAAACACAGTGCTTAGCTACTTTTTCTCCCATTTCGCCCGGATAAGTTATTAATTCAATCTTATTTTTGAGGGAAACAAGCCTTTCCAATGCCTTAACTGTACGTTTTGGGGATACTTGTTTTGCACCCAAACTTCTTGCTTTTGCTAAAATATCTATTCCATCAGTTCCTTTAAGTCCAACTTTGCCCCCCATACCAGCGATGGGATTTACCAGTAAACCTATCTTTCTAATCTCAAACCATCTTTGTGTAATTCTTACTTTTTGCTTTTCTTCAAATAAGCCCTCCAAGTAATAGCCCATTTTGCTGGATCATCTAATGAATCTGTTTCGATTTTATGTACAACACTTCTATGAGGTGCATTCTTAATTAACTCTGGGTTTTCATATGCTTCTTCAACAACTTTATTTAGTCCGGCAATATATTCATCGATTTCAGCTTTAGAGTAAGATTCAGTGGGTTCAAGAGTGAAAGGCTGAGGAACAATAAACGGGTGATGGCTAGACCACATATGAAAACCAAAATCAACCATACGACTGGTAATATCCTCTGTTGTCACTCCTGTTTCCTTGTAAAGCTCATCCCAACTATAGCGAACTTGTTCAATCCGATGCCTTCCCTTTGCATATGGTGCACTCGCACCACGAATTTCTAGCACTTTCTTTAAGAGATAGTTATTATTGAGTACAGCAATTTGAGATACTTCCTTTAACCCTTCACTACCTAAACTCATAATCCACGAATATGCTTTCAATATAGCTGGAACTACTCCATAGAAGGATCTAACTTTACCTATGCTTCTGGGAACATCATAATTGAAATAATATTTCTCTTTATCAAATTCCACTAAAGGAACAGGTAGAAATTTTATGAATTCTTTAGTTACGCCAAGAGCTCCGGTGGCGGGACCACCACAACCATGAGGAGAAGAAAAGGTTTTGTGAAGATTAAAGAAACAAAAATCGAAATCAGCTTCTTTCGCTCTAGTAATCCCTAAAATACCATTAGCATTGGCTTGATCATAACCACAAATACCTCCAACCTCGTGAACAATTCGTGTAAACTCTCTTATTTTGGGATTAAAGATTCCTGTATCTTCTGGATTAGTGATTAATAATCCAGCAGTACGATCAGAGACAGCTTTTTTTAGAGCTTCAACATCGGGTAATCCATCTTCATTCGGATAAATATTGATAACCTTATACCCTTTGACAGTAGGTGCAGCAGCATCTGATGGATGGGAAAACATTGTGGTAACTATCTCATCGCGTTTTTCTGATTCACCGTTAGAGTCATGATAAGCCTGAATAATAGAAGCCATAGCAAATATTGCTTGACTACCGCCACCTGGCTGGAATGTAAACTTATCTAAGCCTGAAATTTCTCTGAGAAATAAATCCAATTTATAGATTATTTCTAAAATTCCTTGAACAGTACTTTCATCTTGTGATGGATGAAGCTCTGTTAACTTTGGAGAAGTAGCTAATTTTTCATTGATTTTTGGGCTATATTTCATTGTGCATGTTCCTTGTCCAATATCAACGTTTAAATCCGCTCCAAGGGTTTGCTGAGATAAACGGAGATAATGTTTAAGGACTTGCATTTGCGAAAGCTCTGGTAGATGGGGTGGTTGTTTTCTTTTCATGTTTTTAGGCAGTTTGGAAAATCCATCACCAACAATTGTCTTAATCTCCCTCTCAATTTCTGGAAATAATATACCTCGTTCACCCTTGTTGCTTAATTCATAAATGACTGGCTCATCCCATTTAGCCTGATGAAAATTTCTTACTTTGGTTCTCTTATTCATAATTAATTTCTTCCTTTCAAATTTTTTATAACTTTAATTCTCCTTAATTCAAACATTCATCCAACACTCGGACAAGTCTATCAATATCCTCTTTTGTATGAATTTCAGTCACACAATAGATAGCACAATTCCCTAGTTCAGGAAACTCAACAGAAATATCTTTACCACCAAAAATGCCCTTTTCGAGTAACGCTTTGTTCACATCCTTAACGGTTTTGCCAGCCCCACTGAAATCTACAACAAATTCTTTGAAGTGGGATGATTGATAGAATGGTATTTTTACTCCTTTAATTTCTGAAAGTTTTTTCATAGCATATTGCGACTTTTGCACAATTAATTGACCTAATTCTTGCATTCCTTGCGGTCCAGCCAATGCCAAATAAACTCCCGCGGTAATACCCCATAACGCAGTAGCTGTGCCTATAAACTCTTTACCCTCAACTCTATCATGAAAGGATGTTCGCTCATAAGTTACATCACCAAATCCATGCTCACCTTCTATAGCTGTAGAAGTAATACCAAAAAGTCGCGATGGATATTCCATTACAAAGCGTTCTTCATCTCTAGTAGCAATAAAACCTGCAAGGCCCCCGCCAAATTGCATATGCATACCTAACGCTTGAATATCACCACAAACGATATCTGCACCATAATTACTTGGAGGAATTAGTATGCCTAAGGAAATTGGGTCAATTCCTACAAGACTTAATGCACCATGAGTATGTGCAATATCTGATATAATCTTGCCTTGATCTTCTATACAACCAAGGTATGATGGATTTTCAAAGTATGTGCCAGCTGTTTTTGACGATATTTTAGCTTTTAAATCATCAAGATCAAGTTTTCCAGTTTTTGTATTGTATTTAACTAACTTAATTTCGATAATAGGCTTACAATAGTTTCTGATTATTGAAAGCCTATCGGGTGAAATAGTTTCAGAAATTAATATTTCAGTACGTCCAGTGATTCTTGCAGCCATTCTTATAGAGGTACTGGCAGCTTGTCCCCAATCATATGTTGGTACGTTTACAACATCCATATCTAAAAGCTCTCCCATCATACTAGCATATTCGAAAAGTGCTTGAAATCTTCCATGATCTTCATAAGGTTCTCCTGCATATGCGGTCAAAAATTCAGAGCGCTGATTAATTTCGTCACATATTGCGGGAACATAATGCTGCCAACAATCTCCACCTAAGAAGCTAAGGTTTTCCTGACATGTTTGATTTTTTGAGAGAATTTGTTCCACATGTCTTTTTAGAGCATATTCCGAGATGAAAGGTTCAGGTAAATTCATTTCGTCCTTAAACCTTAAATCTTCAGGGATATCTTCATAAAGCGACTCGATATCCTTTACACCGATTTCTTCCAGCATTTTTGCTTTTACTTCTGGAACAGAATTCGGAATGTAAGGATGAATTATTTTTTTTTTTTTATTCATAAAATATACCTCTAACAAAAAAGTGTATGTAATTGCTTTTAAAGTTCATAATTTAAGCTAAACCTCCACCATCAACAATTATAGTAGTGCCAGTTACCCAACTTGAAAGGTTACTAGCAAGATAAAGAACTGCATAAGCTATATCTTGAGGATCGCCTACACGATTGAGAGGACGCTCTGCGGCTTCTTTCATGAACGTTTCTTCATCAACGCCCAATTGTTTTGCTTCTCCTCGCAAAAGTGGAGTGTCAACATCTCCAGGACAAACACAATTGACACGAATCCCATGCTTACCATGATCGATTGCCATTGCACGAGTCATGTTCACTACACCACCCTTTGCTGCACAGTATGCAACTGCATTAGATCCACCTTTAATACCCCAACCAGATCCATTGTTAATAATACTTCCACCTTTGCCTTTGATCATGATAGGAATTACATGTCTAGAAAGCAAATAAATCGCTTTCAAGTTAACATCGACTATTAAATCCCAGTCTTTTTCTTCTAAATCTAAAACATTCTTGCGGCGGATCACACCAGCATTATTAAACAGAATATCAATTTTTCCAAACTCTTTGTGGATTGCTTCAACTGTTTTCTTACATTCAGAATCAGAAGTCACATCGCAAAGGAAAAATTTAGCATTTCCTCCTGATTCCTTAATTTGCTCAGTTGCATCAATACCATCCGATTCATTGATATCTATTAACCCTATAGTAACACCCATTTCTGCTAGAAGTTTTGCTGTTGCTAATCCAATACCAGATGCTGCACCAGTAACTATTGCAACTTGTCCATCTAAAGAAATAAGGTCTAAAATTCGTTTTTTTTTTGTATCCATAGGATTTCTACCTCCAAAAATTTTTTGCTTTTTATAATCCACTAATTTACTCACCCATTGCTGTATATGGTCCTGCTGTTTCTCCACCATCAATAGCTATAGCTTGCCCTGTAATATATGCTGCTTCGGATGATGCTAAAAACGCGAATAAACTAGCGACTTCCTCTGGTTCAGCATGACGGTTCAAAGGTATTTTTGAATTAACTATTTCTAGCATTTCAGGTGTATATTCAGCCTTTTGCATCGGTGTTAGCACATAACCTGGACAAATAGCATTTACTCTTAACCATGGGGCAAATTCTAAAGCTAACGACTTCGCTAAGAGGATAACTCCAGCTTTTGAACTATTATAATCTGCATATAGTGGGTGACCTTCAATCCCATTCGTAGAAGCTGTTAATAAAATAACTCCAGAAAGTTGTTTTTTCATTCTTGTTATTGCTTCTTTTGCACAAAGAAACATTGCGTCTAAATTAACGCGAAGAACTTTTGACCATTGCTCATAGTCAATCTTCAAAAATGGGTTACGAACACTTATTCCTGCATTAGAAATTAGAATGTCAATACCTTCCATAATTTCATCTATTTTCTTAAATGCAATCTTAACGTCTTCTGGATTACTCACATCAGCATACACCCCACCTTTGAGCTCAGGAATAATGGATGATACATTATTTAACTCTTCTTGATTCCAATCAATGATAATAACCTTGGCTCCTTCATCGACAAATCGTTTAGCTGTAGCTAACCCAATACCACTTGCTCCTCCAGTAATTACAACTCTTTTTCCTTCTAGATCTTTATATATGCCCACTTTAATCACTACTCTGTACTTTTAGATAATCCTATTTTATTTTTTTGCAGATAGTTGTAACAATAATAAGTAGTGGAGGTTATAAACTATTGCCATCATTCATATTAAGCAGCTGCCCATTATTCATCCATTATTTTTTTTATAAAGTCGTTATTTCTTAAATTTGTCTAGAAATAAAATTAGAATGTAAATTATCTAATAATTGTGACAAGAATTAACTAACATTTTTTGACTTTTTATTCGACTTTATTTCCGCAAATTTTGCAGATCTTTTATTCTTTTATAAGTTTGCTTCCACAATGCCTAAAAAATTTTCTACTTTTTATCAATTCTACTGTTTCTTTCTCAATTACTTTTCTTACACCTTGACCAGTACCACCTACCCTTAGAAGAATAAATATATATGGTATTTGACTCCTGGAATGTGGGAGATGCCCGTACCAGAAGAATAAATGGCAGAAGATATCGCCAACAACATAAACTTATGGAGAATTGCGAAGCCAAGTATTTTTAAGTAATATTTATATAATTAGTTTACTGTTTGAATCATATGGACAGAAACCATCTTAATTGCTATTATCATCCAGAAAGGAATGCTATCGCTAAATGCGAAAAATGCGGTAAGTCAATTTGCCTTGAATGCAACATGATTTTTCGCGAAAAAAATGGCCACGATTATTGTATAGTTTGTTATTACGATAAAAAGATCAAAAGATATAGCACTTCTCGTATTATGAAGGAACTTACATTTTTTATACTTGTTTTAGTCTCCATAATAGCCATTCTTTTTACTTCTCGAAATTTTCAACCAACTTTTTCCATTTTAATTTACCCTATAATAATAGTTTCCCTCATAATACTATTC
>JAHLWH010000167.1 GCA_019058015.1 Promethearchaeota archaeon
AGGATGCATTATGTGAAAAAAATAGATTTACATTCACGTCATAAGATTGAGAAAAATCTGTTTCTATAGTATTAAAACGATATAATAGATAAGATATTGGTTTATGATTAACATAATCTGGAATAATTATTGTTTCATTTGAATAAGGTGTTGTAATCTCACTCATGGTAAGGACAGCATCAACTAAGGAATCTTCATGTAAATAATTATAGTCAATAGGAGTATTGGAATACCGTAGAAAAGAAAGAGTAATAATAATGATAATAAAAGGAAATTCAATTCTAAATATTTTTCTAATTGTTGCATGTTTCATATTTTTTATAATCTTTTTTACTTCTGAAACATTACCTAAAATTATTTTCCTATATTTAGAAAATCTTTTGATTAAATAATTTGTAATTTTTTTAAAAAATATTAAAAATTCTTCTAAAACAAATCCAATAATTAAAATAATTATTCCTGCACTAAATTCAAAAATTTTCATTTTAAAGGTGCTAAAAAAAATTAGTGTTTGTAATTCAATTTTTTTGGGAAATAATGCCACTAGGAGATCATAACTTAAGAAGAAAATAAAAGTAAAAGCAAACCAAATTTTTATTAATATTAATGATTTTCGATTAGAGCTTGAAGGAACAATTATAAAAAATAAAGTTATAATACATATAATTTTATCCACACCAAAAGTGGCATAACTAAAATAGATGATATTATCACTTAAGCTAAATTGTAAAGGTGAGGCTAAATTAAAAAAGTTATTAAGTGGATTTACAGGATTAATAAAGATTAAATTTGTATTAATAGTGATTTGACTAAATAGTTCTGTTGGTAAAAAATATTGGAGATAATTAAAGATCCAATCAACTTTATATTTTAAAATTAAATTTAGCATAAATGGAAGAAGAAGAGTTATAAATATTAATAGTAATTTCACGTGAGATCGTAAAAAAGAGATTAATATTTTTTTTTTATTAATAGATTTTATTAAAATTGAAATTAATTGAGATATAAAGTAAAAAAAATAAATAATAATTATAAATAAACCATATAAAGGATGAAATAAGAAAGTTCCAGCAAATATAAAACCGATTAAAGATTTTGGAATACTTGTTTCAATAAAAAAAATAAAAATCAAAAAAGCAAAAACGGTCCCAAGAGCAGCAGGAATGGATATTAAAAATCTATAATTAAAGTATCTTAATAAAAGAAAACCAATCATACAGAAAAAAATTACTACCTTATTTTTAAAAAATCGCTTAGAAAATACAAATATAATAAATATTAATAAACTCAAATGGAAAATTGGTATAAATTTATGAAATATAAATATAAATCGATATTGTGGGTAAAATAATAATGATCCCCCGTTAAGAAAAACCATTCCTGCACCATATGCTTGAATTCTTTCATAATTCAGATGCCCGTAATCAATTAAATACATCTCCATTTCACACCAATAATAAGGGTCTTTATAAAGCAAAGACTCACTTAAAGACAAAATTGAAGTTTCTTGTAAAAATTGACAAAAAAAAACAATTATGAAAATAAGCAAATAATATATAATATTTTTCTTATTAGTTCTAAGATAATTTCTAATATAACCTACCTTTAATTTGGATTTAATATCTGGGCTTTTTTTATAAATATAAGAAAAACCAATGATATCAATAATCATTATCGGCAAATTAATCGTAAAAAAATTAAAAATTAAAAAAGTCTCAATTAAATAAGCGTAAAAAATATATAAGGGGATACCGATTACAATAGAAAATAAAATTAATTCTAAGATTGGTAAATCCAAGGATTTTTTATTTATTTTAAAGATTAATACAAATCCTAAAAAAATTATTTGAATTAAAAAAATTAAAAAAAAAAATCCTACAAGAAAGATTTCTAATTCATAAACCATAGTTATCAATAAAAAGTTTTTAGTTAATATACTTATTATATAAAATAATATTTTTTTTTTGAGAAAAAATAATCAAATTATTTTGAGATTTTAGATGTTATATAAGAGATTAGTAATAGTTATTATTTGTTTATTACTTATTTTAATCATTCCTATTACTATTTTTTTATCATTACTTTTCACTAATCAATTTGTAGATGATTGAATTTCATTTAATCCAATTTCTATTAATGGGGATAAAAATTTTGACGATCTTGCTAAATCAAATAATTGGACGGGAGAAGGTACGGAGGAAAACCCTTATATTATCCAAAATTTAAAAATTGAAGATGATGATTCAGATTATGGTATTTTAATTCATAATATTTCAAAATTTTTTATAATTGATAATTGTCTAATAAGTAAGAGCAAATTTGGGATTAAAATCAACAATTGCATGAATGGAATTATACGGAACTCATTTTTTTTAGAACAAAAATGGATTGGAATTAAAATTTTTGAAAGTAATGATATTTCAATAATCAATAACTCATTTAAATCAAATTTTTGGGCGTCACTCGAACTTTTAAATACGACTAATTCTATTGTGAAAGAAAATAAAATATCTAGGGGATTTATAGGAGTTAATCTGAAAAATTCTTCGAATTGTGTAATTCAAGAAAATATATTATATAAAATTCGCTATGAAGGAATTTCATTAAAAATGTCTTTTAATAATACATTAAATAAGAATAATATTACGAAAGGGGAAAAATCTGGAATTTATTGTTATGATTCTAAAAATAATACAATTCAAGAAAATATTATTTCTAAAAATCGATATTATGGAATATACATATCTACTTCAGATTATAATTCTGTTTTTAATAATACAATTTTAGACTTTATTTTAATTGGCAATTATGTAAAGAATTCAAATAATACTTCTCTTTATTCCAACTCAATAATTTCAGAAGAAGGTGATGGTATATTTCTCTTTAACTCAAGTAATACAGGAATTTGTAATAATTCAATAATTTCTGAAGAGAGCACAGGAATAATTCTTTCCAAATCAAATAAAACAATTATCAATCAAAATGTAATTATAAATTCCACTAAAGGTATTGGTCTTTCTAGTGGTTATTATAATGAAATTAAAAATAATAATCTCGATTTTTTATTCGATAATGGAATTGAGTTAAATTTTTCTGAAAAGAATACGGTACTTGGAAATTTCATTAATGTAGGTCTTTATGGATATTTAATAAGAAATAGCTCTCAAAATTATATAATTAATAATTCAATTAAATCAGAAAAATGTGGAATATATTTTACGAATTCCGTAAATAATAATATATCTCTAAATTCATTTGATGGATGTGGTGTGGAAATCTATGGAGATACTCTTGAATTCTTTTTTCAGAATATAACTCAAGATAATTATATTAATCAAAAAAAATTGGGATATTATATAAATCAAGAGAAACTAGAAATTTCAGGTAATTGGGGAGAAATTATTCTAATTAACTGTAATATAACAGAAATTCATGATTTAAACATTTCAAATTTAACAACTGGCATAATCGTTTTTTCTTCATTTAATATTACAATATATAATAATAATCTAACCAGATTAAATTCAGCAGGCATTTTAATTGAAGATTCAAATTGTTGTAACATATTTAATAATCAATTCAATTCATGTCATTATGGGATATTAATTCAGAATTCACCAGTAAATATTAATCAAACAATCCCGTCCTTAAACATAGAAATTTTTAATAATTCATTTTTTAATTGCAGATATGGGATTTTCCTTCAAAATTCAGATAAAAATAATCTAACTTTCAATTCTTTTTATAATTTCTATTATGGAATTTATCTTTTTAAAGCTGACGAGAATTTTATCAACTTTAATAAATTTTTTCAAAATTATAGGGGCATATATGTAAAATA
>JAHLWH010000014.1 GCA_019058015.1 Promethearchaeota archaeon
AAAAATGAAAAAATTTGTTGTCTTATTACTGGAAGTGGTTTGAAGGCTCCATATGTATTGCAAGCATTGACTCATAAATCAAAAACAGTTGGCATTGGTGCTCTTCTAAGTACAAAACTTAAAATTTTACAATTAATTGAACTTGATTTAATGTATGGAACTCAAATACAAAAAAATTTAGGAGATATCTCACTTCCTGCAGTTTATCAGCATCTATCTGAACTTGAAATAAGAGATCTTATCGCTAGAGAAAAAAAACAAGAAAAAAGAATATATTATAAAATCACTCCCAAAGGAAAGAAAGTTTTGGAAGCAATCCAGACTCTAGTTGATTTATTCTAATCTCCAAAACGTATCAATAAAAGAAAAAAAATAATTGTTTCATATAATATCCACTTATTTTTTATCCTGTACGTTTAATAATATGATAACCATGTTCAGTTTTTACAGGTTGAGAGATTTCACCTATTTTTAATTTAGTACAAGCATTCCAAAATGTGGGCACCATAGTCCCCTTGGCAAATTCTCCTAAATTACCTCCCTTATTTTTGCTGGGACATATAGAATATTTTCTAGCGAGATCTTCAAATCTTTCTCCTGCCTGTATATCCTCATAAATCTCTTGTGCTTTTTTTAATTTTGCGACTAAAATATGACTTGCTTTTATTTTTCCACCACGAATTGAGGACCCACCTTGTTTTTTAGACCCTTTTAATGGTTGTCCTTGTTTTTTACTTTTTTTCTGAAAACCTTTCCCATACTTATTTTTTCCCATTGTAATTAACTCAGAAATTGTAAGTAAATAATTATTATAATATATAGTTCAGATTTAATTAATTTATAAATATAATCATTATCTTTGAAAATTCGTATATTAGAAAAGTGAATAAGATTTATTTTTTAAACCTAGTGAATGTAATAACCCCACTGTATTTTTCTAAGGAAGAAATGGTTGGAACAGCGATTAATATTCCAATAAAAGATTGAAGAAAATTAAATGGAATTTCTGTAAATGCCCCTGCATACTGCAAAACAAATGTAGCATATAGTAAATAGCCAATTACTATAATAATCCCACCTATTAACATAGAAATGATTTTAAGTCCAATATCTTGACTATATTTATAACCAATAACAACGATAGAAATGAATCCAATTACACCTATTATGAGCCATAATATCATATTAAATTCTGCAGTAATTTCCCAAATAGGAGTTCCTCCAATATATCCACCAACATAAGCTAACCCTTGGTAGTATATGAGTCCAATAAGAATTACGGCTAAATTGATTAGAAATGCTATTAAAATCGTTAAAAGATACCAATTTTTCTGAGATAATTCTAATTTTTTCATCTTAAAATAAAAAAAACCTACAATATAACCTTCAATTCCCTTAATAATTAACGTTCCAGGAGCATAATGAGGGAATCCCAATAAAAGATCCGCCAATATGGAGCCACAACCTCCTGAAATGGCACCAACATATGGACCAAACAATATTGCACTAATATAAACCATTGCTTCACCAACATTAAAAAATCCATTACTTGATGGTAAATAAACTGAAAATGTCATGGTAACAATACAAACCAAAACAGTCATCATTGCTGTAATAGCTATCTTAATTGAGGAGCGCATTTCCTCATTATTGGTGTAATCTTTTAACTCACTCATACCCTTTTCTCAATAGGGAGTTATGTAATAAATATATAAGTTTCAACTTATAATAAGTTCAAACTTACATATAAATTTAATTATCAAATTAAAAAAATATTCTGAATTCACTTAAGGATTTTTAAATTAATCTTGATCCATAAATATAATCAGTAATATTTTTAATATAAACCAATAAATCTAAAATAGTCAGATTTTATATTAAATAATGGATAAAATCGATTGTAAAAGTGGAATTATTTAAATTGTGAGAAATTATGGAAAAAAGGAAGTCAAGTAAAAAAGACGATAAAAGTTTGCCAATATTTGCAAAAACTTTAATACAAGTTGGAACTACGGGTATTGATTATTACACGTTCGGTCATATATTAATGGGATTAATAGGATTCCCAATATTATTAAATTTATTTCTACCTCCTGATGCATTTTCATTTTTACAATTTTGTGCTCTAATTTGGGAATTATTTGAAAATGTTATTCTATTTAAAGCTGGATTAAAATTCGAAGGTCGACGTGATTCAGGTCTTAATGCAATTTTTGATATAGCATTTGTGAACATTGGTGGTCTTATTTCCTATTTCTTCTATCATTTGTTTTGTGAGACTCATGGATTTCATTATAATCTATATATGACGATCATTTTAATTATTTCCTCAATTGTAATTGTTTTATTCATTGGTTTTAGAAAAAAAGTTATCAATTATACTTTAAATAAAAGATTTGAAAAATTAACCGGTTATGATGAGGAATTAAAGGAAAATTTTTACCTAGCACAGATTTATAGCGAGTTGCTTGAAGAAAAATTAGAAAATGTGAAAAAGAAAATTAAATCTAAAAAAATTGAAATCGATTTACTTTAAATTGGTTTTAATAAATTTAAAAAATAAAGATTAAATAAGAAATAATTAAATTTAGAAATTGCTATAAGTTATAAATTTTTGCTCGCTTCCCACTGCATAAATCTCGAATTTCTTCCCTTTTTTACTCTCGCAAAATATCTGTATCAACGGAAATACATGGATTGGACTTTTAATCTTATAGTCTTTGTCCTTTTCAAATTTCTGATAGTCATTTGCATCTCTTTTGACTAC
>JAHLWH010000168.1 GCA_019058015.1 Promethearchaeota archaeon
CTCCCAAATCGTCTTTTATAATATTCAAATCTCATCTTTTAAATATTCTTTGATTGAAATAAGTGCTTGTAATGAGATCCATGCCAAATCGTTTTATCATAAACTTATATAACAATTTTACTTTCCATGAATGATAATCTAATTTTTTAAAATATAATTCCCAAATTGGAAATTTATTTAATAATTTTATATTAAGTTTTGAAAATTTCCAGATTTTTTTCATATCTTGTTGATTTGGTCGATTCAAATATATATCATCTTCTTTCTTGAATATCATTGAATGTCGAGCAGGAACTTTTAAACAAGCAAGAACTTTATAACCTTTTTTACGTAATAAATTGGCTCCATTGAAAAGAGTATAGCCAGTAATTAGTCCATAAGTTGTAAAAAATACTGCCTTTCCGTTTTTATTTATTGGAAGATTATCAATAAACATTTTAATTGGTTTTACAATTTTCCAGGCGTAAACTGCTGATCCAATTACAAGTAAATCACTCTTTTCAACCAATGAATAATCAAAGGATGAGATTTGTTGCCAAGATATGCCAGTTAAATTAAATAATTTACACTGCTGATTAGATTCAGTAAGAATATTTTGTATATATTCCCCAATTTTTAATGTATTTCCAAATGGAGAGAATTTAATTATTGAAATATATTTTGAGTTATTATTTTTTCCCATTTTCGACATATTTATGCCTATTATAAATTTAATTCTTCAAATCGCTTAATTGAATAATCTACTATCCTTTTTGCTTCTGTGGCATTTCTCCATTCTTTAAATTTTACGAATTTATGTGGTTCTAGTCTTTTGTAAGTTTCGTAAAACTCTTGTATTTCTTTTAATTTATGTTTATGAACATCATTTATATCCATAAAACCTTCAAATCTCGCATCATTTACGAGAACAGATAATATTTTGGGATCATCACCATGTTCATCTTCCATTATTAAAGCGCCTATAACCCGAACTTTTACAACACATCCAACTTCAAGTGGTTCATAACTTAATACCATTATATCAAGCGGATCGTTATCTTCAGACCATGTTTGAGGTATAAAACCATATTCTATAGGGAAAACAACTGATGATGGAATTACTCTGTCTAAAACAAATACCTCCCATTCGTGTTTATACTCGTATTTATCTCTTGAACCGCTTATGACTTCTATAACAGCGTTTAAAATTTCTGGAGGGGCCTCACCGGGAGGGATATCTTTCCAAAGATCCATAATTATCTAAATTCAAATAAATAATTTAAGTATAACTAAGATGTAATAAAATCTTGAAATTTTATGCAACTATGTAGATTCTGATTGAATAAATAAATTAAAAAGATTAAGTACAATCTAAATTGGAATTGAACCCCTATGGCCATTGGGTGTTCCGATACCAAATGAGTTATAAGTCATAAAACTAATGGTTCCCATAGAAAAAAATCCATTTTCATCACGACATATTATGGGTTCTTCTCCTAAAATTTTAATTAACTCCTCTTCTGTTAACATATTGTCTTTATAAGCTTCTAATAGTAGTGCCTCTGCATATGATTGCCTTTCTTTTGAATATTGAGGATCTAATAGAGTATCTTGCCAAAATGGATTTAAAAAGGTGTTAGTAAATACAATTGTGTTAGTTGGATATGTTTTTGTTTGGTTGTGAGGTAAAGACTGTACTGCGAGTATTGTGCTACTATTTGCGATTATGTAATTGTGACTAAATGAACTTGAATTATTTGGAAAAAGGGTATTATATAATCCCTCAATACTTTTTTCTTTTACCAGACCCTCCCGAACTAAAACAAAAGTTGGAATCGTATAGGGAGCAATTTCTTTTGTTTGCACCAAATTAACGGTCAATACTAACCCATATTCATTTTTTGCCATAGCTGAAGTTCCTCCCCCTAAACGATGGGTAAAAACCAACGGGTCGTTTCCTAACTTATGTAATACAAAAGATTGTAATGAGCCCATAGGTTTAATAAGATCCATATTCTGACCCACAAGAACGCTTCCATCGTTATTTATTGTTCCAAGGGCTGTGCAACCGAAATCAGATATAATTGATAATTCAGAAGGAATGTGTCTACCATATAAAGCTTCAATAAATACTGATTGAACTAATATATCCGTATAAGAAATCAAAAAACCACTCCCTGCGGTAGCCCCCTCACTCATTCCCAGTATTTCTTGTTTATAATTTTCTGGGATATAAGAATCATACTCGTTGCATATTTTTTCAATATCAAAATAAGACAATCCATAAGAATTTGAACATATTAACAGTAGAGCTTTCATAGATAAGATTTTATCTGAAAGAGCATAGCCTGTTTGATAACCCAAATCATGATGATTGTTTGCTTCGACATACAGATATTTTTGTCCGTTGGAATCACGCCATTCTGAATGACCAGAAATGTCCATTCTTAAGAAAGCAAGGCGATTACTAATATGATGACAACAGCAAATTATACTTGCACCAATAAATATAATTAAAACAATTGCTAAAATTTTTTTTACCCTAGCAAATTTTCCAGTAAATTTTAAATCCGTACAAATACCTCTATTGCTATTTTTACACCATTTTTTGCGTGATAAATATATTAGAAAGAAAATAAGTCCACTTAAAATAAATGTTATTATAATACTAAGCCCCAACATTTATTTATCTCCTCTTTGATTTTATTCGAATTTTTTACGATACTTTTTATTTTTAAATTCAATTCCAATTGAAATTTCAATAATATGGGATTTTTCTTTTTATTTACAAGTAAATATAAAAATAGCAATGAAATCTCCTATTTTTTTCATATTCCAAAAATTTAATTTTAGAATCTAAAAAATTTGTTGAGAAAAAAATTAAAATTTTAACGGACCCGGAGAGATTTGAACCTCTATAAACCAACTTACTTGGGAATTTAACTTGGATTAGATACGGTCCTAGAATAATTAAGTTCATAAAAGCTTTTACATATAATATAAGTGGTTTGAGAAAAAGAGTGAGAATTAAGAAAGGAGAAACGACAGGTGAAAGAACAGCTTTTTAATAAACTGAAATGGCCATATCCCATTAAATGGCATACAGAAAAAGAAATAAGTGTTGATGTTTTAGTTCTGGGTGGAGGAATAGCAGGCTGCTGGGCTGCTATAGCAGCGGTAAAAAAAGGAGTAAAAGTTGCACTTGTTGAAAAAGGGGCAACAATCAGGAGCGGGGCTGGCGGATCAGGGTGCGATCATTGGGAATCCGCAGCTACCAATCCCTGCTCACGTGTCACCCCAGAAGAACTTACACAAGCAATGATTAAAGACCATAACGGTTATAATAATGGAATTTCACATTACATCGAATGTAGAGAGGGTTATGATAGGCTTTTAGACCTGGAAAAAATGGGAGGAAAAATCAGGGACACAGAAGATGAATTTAGGGGTGCTGAATTTAGAGACGAAAAGACTAAATTCTTATTCGCCTATGACTATGAAAATAAATTCACCTTGCGAGTATGGGGAACAACCTTTAAACCCATCCTTTATAGAGAATGTAAGCGCTTAGGTGTAGAAATATATGATAGAACTATGGCAACAAGTCTATTAACGGAGGGAGGCAGACAAGGAGCGAAAGTTATTGGAGCTACAGGGATTAATGGACGAACAGGTGAATTTTTTGTCTTTAAAGCCAAAACCACTGTGCTTTGTATGGCGCGTCCAACTCGAGTTTGGCTTTTCTCGCCTGGGTTACCAGGAATTTCTGAATTTCGACCGCCTCAGTGTATGGGGGATGGTCATGCTATGGGCTGGAGAGCTGGAGTTGAGTTTACAATGATGGAGAAATCTATTAGAGGACAATGGTCGGGTGAGCGTAGTTATCCTCCTTATGGAACTGGTAATACACATAATACCTGGTATGCATGCTCGATGGTCGACGCAAATGGCAAAGAAATTCCATGGGTTGATAGGGATGGCAATATTCTCAGGAGTGTCTCTCAGAGGTATCGGCCAGCATCAGGACAAAAATTTTTACAAAAGGGAGGTGGGGAGTC
>JAHLWH010000015.1 GCA_019058015.1 Promethearchaeota archaeon
AATAGCTCATCGATTAAAAACGATATATGAGCCATAGACATATGATTTCCCTTCCATAGCTCTCTTAAACCTAATGGTAGTTTTTTCCAGTCCTTATCTGGAATTTTTGAATTAATTGGATAAATATCTGTTAATACATCTAAGAAACTCTTAGAAAATGTAGAATGAAAACAACAATCAAATCCATTTGTTAATTCTATAAAAATAATACCTGTATTTTCAGTTAATGTATCTAAATTATTTACATTTCTAACAAGATGCTCTGCTAATTTAAAATGTACTAATGCGTCTTTTTCATGTACTATGTTTAAATTAATAATGCCCATTATATGCATGTCCATTATTAAACTATATGCGTGCATTAAATCAGCAGTTTTTTTATTTATATCTTTGAAGTGTTTTTCTGCTTCTAGTAAGATTTCTTTTGCTTTTATATAATTCAATTTAAATTGGTACATTTTTGCTAAATTATTCCAAAACATTGGATTATTGGGATTAATTTCAAGAGCCATTTCAAATTTTTCTATAGCATTATTAAGTTTTATTGTATCACTATAAACCGTTCCAATGTTATTCAATAGAGAAGCCTTAAATTTATCATTCTGAGTAATATCCAATGCCTTGTTAAAATATTTAATAGCTTCGTCAAAATAACCCAAATCTGCTAGAGATAATCCAATGTCACAGTAAATTATATCAAGTTTTTTTACAAAGCTTTTAATATATTGAGGTTCACTAATCATTTTCAAAATTAATTTACTGAATTTATCTTTTTTAAACCAAATAATTAGATACTGAAATAATGACTTCAGATTAGCATTAACACTTACATAATTAGAATAATCGTCAATTTGATATATCTTAAATAGATTTTTACTAGCTTTCTCATAATCCTCTTGAAATAAATGTAAAATTGTTAAATATTTATTATAATAAACATCATCAGGCTTGAAGTCTAATGCTTGATTCAGATAATAAATAGCAGAATCATATTCTTTTAAATATAAAAAAGGAAAAGCAAGTGTTTCATAAATAATTTTTATTCTTTCATTCTCATATTCTTGAAAAGATAATTCTTCAATATCTGATTTTAATCTTACTGTTTGTTTAAAACTTGCCATTGACTGTGCTTCAAGACACCTATTTAATAATTTGTTTAGCTTGCAGAAATTTTCATTAAATAACAAAATGTCATTTGCATTATTCTGTAAAAACATTTTTCTATAATCAGCATAAATAAAATACATTTCAAAACTCGAAGGTATTAAAGGTTCTCTCTCTAATATTTCGATAGACTCAAAATCATAGATAAAGGTTTTATTTTTTTCATAATGAAAGCCTTCTGAAGTTAATAGACTAGGGGGAAATAATGAAAAAATAACCTCAAATGGATTAGTCTCCTTGTTTTTTAATAATTCCTTAAAGTTAACCTTTAAACTATTAATAATTTTTCTTTCATTATTGAAATCATTGATAAATCGATATAAAATACTTCTTAGAATCCCTAATTTTATTTTATTATTGGAATTGTCCTCCTTATTCTGCATTAAATTATAAATTTTAATTACAAATTTAACAATTGCATTCTTATTTGATTTTGCTCCGATATTTGCCAATAAAAATAAAGTTTCGATCTGAGCACGGGATTTTGGATCTATTAGATTTATTAATACTTCCTTAGAGTTCTTAAATGATTCTTTACAATCATTAAGAAATGGAAATTTATTAAATAATATCTGTAATGCTTTATTATATTTCTTCTGTTCAATTAAGGATTTACAAAGATATTTTGTCAAAATAAGTAATACATTTATATTTCCTTTGGCTGAATTAAACGTGGCCTCTTTTTCAAATTTCTCTAAGTTGATTTCTAGAATTGGTTGAAAATCTGGCAGAAATCCAAATTTATACCAAATTGGTAAATCTCCAATAAATTGATTGTAATCGTAAAAATCTGGATTTTTTAAAAAATATTCTATAACAAGATCAATGCCATAGAATTGATTTAAATAATTTAACTTAATTTCGGTTTTTAAGGAATTAAAATAAAGAATTCCTGCAATGACAAGAAAAGATCTTCTTAATTTTACTTTATTTAATAAATCTGCTTCATTTTTTACTAAATCTTGGAAATGTTCAATATATTCATTAATATCCTTTAATAATAGCTGAAAATTTAAATTATCAATGATATCTTGCATAGATTCACATACTAAAATGTTATTTCTTTGAGCATCTATATATTCCAAGAAGAAAGGATTAATATTCTCAACAACTTCTCTTAAAGCGTTTAGTAAATAATGATAGGCGTTTCGGTTTTCGCCATAGGGATTTGTTGTCCAAAATAAATAATATCCTTGATGATATTCAGTAATTAATTCCATAAGAATTGATTCAGCAGCATAAGCTTCTGGTTTTTTCCCTGCTTCCATATATTCTTTCCATTTTTGATAAAACCAACTTTTTTTAGTTTTAGTAGGTAAGAGAGCCGAGGTAAAAATTTTTAGATAATTATAGTCTCTGATGTTTTGAATTCTAAATTTCATTTCATAAATCTCTAAATCATTTTCGATTTCTTTAGAATGAGAACGGAAATTTTTAAATAAATCCGATTCTTGTACAAAATTTAGAATTTCTCTCTTTATTCTTCTTAAAATTCCCTTATTTTGATTTAATTCATTGTATATTTTAAACCGAAATCCAGGATCAAGTCTAATTTTTTTAAGAAAAAGATTTTGAAGAAGTAATTCTCTTCCTACTTCTTTATAATTAGTTTTAGGAATTGTTTCTATTTGGCTTATAAATTCAACACGTTGTCTTAATATAAAACGTTCTATTAGAAAATAAGGATCGTATTTTTCTTTAAGAGTATTTATTCCTTTTTTACTCCTTTTCTTTTCTTTCATTTTTATTCAATCGTTATATTTTTGTTTAAATAAAGGGTTGTATTTCCCCCTCAATTCTCATTTTTCCCATCCAAAATAGCTTATCTTCCTCATTTTTATCTATTCCTAAATAGACACAAGGTAAAGGATATTTATTAGCAAGTTCTAATAGTTTAAACGAAAATAATTTACTCAATGGTGTTATGTCTATAATAATATCTGCTTCTTTCATTTCTTTACTTAAAATATCTTCAATTCGTTGAAAAAATTCAAATTCAGTATGACGATATTCTTTATAAGGGAGAATAACGAATTCATCAATCTTTATTAAATTTTCGTCAATTATATGGTCATCCCTTTTCTTTTTACCATCGGGAGTTGTAAAGCATATTATTCGAGTAATTGGAAATTTATATTTCCTTAAAATGTTTAATACTAAATCTGGAACGCGATATCCTGTCTTTAAAGAACCAAATCCAGTTATTAACGTGTAATTCATTACATCTTTCCCTAGGATTTTTCTTACTTGCTGACGAGCTACGGGATTCAAAGAAATCGTATTAATTTTTACATTTCCAACTTCATAAAGTGTTTTTTTCTTTATCATGTCTAATTCTTCTAATCGATTCAAATGATAATGTAGATTCGGTGCAGATGTACTCAATTTTCCTTGTTTATTAATTTCGAAATTAATGTTAATAAATCTTAATTGATTTGTATTTTTTTTAAATAATTTCATCTAAATTCGCTTTAGGATTCTTTTTAATTCCATTTTTTTTAATTGAATGGCATTTGTATTTGATTAATTTCTTTTTTTAAATTATTTTAAATAAAAACCGAGTTTAATTTCATTTCAATTTTTTAGTTTTTATTTTTTTCCCTCATTTTTGGCTGCAGCACGTTGAGCTCTTGCCTTAAAATCTTGATTTTTACTGGTTTTATCTGAGTGTGATTGAATTCTTCGTGCAGCTTTTGAGTTCATTTTACTTTTTCCCATCTTATCACCTCCTTAAATTAATTATCAAATAAACCAATTTCCTTTATCTGTTATTTCAAAAAATCTTTCTTTACCCTTTTTCTTTTTCGAAATTTCAATTAATCCAAGCTCTTTTAACTGCTTGAGATATCTTGAAATCAACCCTTTACTATAACCCGTTGATTTAACCAAACCGCTCTGAGAAATTTTTTTTTCATATAGAATGTATAATATTTTTTTTAATGGCTTAGATAATGGAATTGGGGTATAGATTTCCAATGGTTTAATTGGCTCGTTTAAATCGGAATCCTTAGGAATATAATAAAATTTATCTATAAGATTTTCAGTGGCGGATAAGAAATATGCAGCAAATTTCCATAATTCAAGACCTGATGTTGCATTAAAATATATTTTATAACCCAAATCTCTAATTTGAATAATTCTTTTTTTAATTATTTTCAAAAAATTTAAAATATTTCGACCTTCAATGATTAAAATATCTATTTCTTTTTTTATCTTTGATTCAAGAGGGCGTTTATCACTGATCTTAAAACTGGGTCGTAATTCTTCTTCGAGTTTTTTGGCTAAATCAACATATTCTTTCTGAAAAGTTGTGATGATCAAAAGATAATTCCAGTCAAAATATAAAAGACCTTCTTTTATCCAATCAGTGTTCATTCCTAAAGGTGCTATGTGACAGATTAAATCTTTCATAATTATTTTTAAGAGTTGACCTTTCTTATGAACCTTTACATTATTAATAAACTTTATATATATTTATTATTTATTTTTATATAAAAAGATTTTGAAATTTATTTAAAGAATAAAAATTAAAAAAGATTTAGAGAGTGTAATTTCAAATTAGAAATTTATATAACACCAAAGAATTATTATTAGTGAGATTTTATGAAAAAAGATAAAAATCCATTAAAAGAAAAAATTACTTGTCCATTATGTGGTTCTCAATTTATTCCTGAGTCTTTTCATCTTGAAAAACCTTCTCTTGAGCCTAAATGGTATAAAAGCGAACGTATGGATTTTGGAAGGGGTAGTTATCAACTTAATATTAGACCATTTACCTTAATCCGTAGATTTTGGGTAACTCATTGTACTGAATGTGGTTACATTTTAAAATTTGCTGCTGAAATCGGGAAAAAAGAATTAGTAGATGACCCGACAGGAAAAGGTGGTAGTGGTGAATTTGGTGAATTTGGAAAAACATTTACACATAATTTTTATTCAATTGAAAATCCATATATGGATTATTTAGATTATTTTGTAGAGAAACTCAATATTATTCAGGAGGATATAAAAAAGGTATTGGATGAGATAAAGATGGCCGAATGGGGGAGTATCTATAAAGATTGGAAAGAAAATAAAACGATTGATTCCTTCAAATTTTTAGTGCGATTTATATCAAGTTTAGATGATTACTACAAATCTCAATTAGGTAATGATGTTAAAAAAGAAATGCCAGATAAAATTAAGGAATTAAATTTTTCAGAAGCCCTTTCTGAATCATTAATAAAAATAAATAATATAAGAAATAAAGCGGTTCATAAGGGTTATGAATTAGATGACCAAGATGACAATACAATTGATGAGACATTTTTTCAATTTATGTTTAATTTAGTTTTAAAACAGTTAAAGAAATTGAATTTGAATGAGATTCAAATAGAAAAAGAGTATAATTTCATCGATGTGAATAAAATCAAATTGGAGATTAGAGGTTTTTTAGGTAGGTATTTAGGAGGAAATTTACGGCTTAAAGATTTATATAAAAATTTCTTAATTCCCTTATTAGAGAAACTTGAAATTTCTACAGAATAAAAGTTTTTGAAAGAAAAAATCTTCTCAAAAGAGTATTATTGGAGGTAGCGTAGGATTCCACGAAATCTAATATCCTTAATACCATACTTTTGATAGATTTCGGATTGATTGACGCCTAAGATGTAAGATTTTATATTCTTATGGCGTGCAATTTTCATAACCGGGAGATAGTCTTTCTCGCTTCTTACAATGGTAAATCCTTTAATTTGGCGCCGTTCAAGTC
>JAHLWH010000169.1 GCA_019058015.1 Promethearchaeota archaeon
GAATATACTGTGTCAACTTTATCTGCATGATACTCTGCTGTTTCACCATTATTAGATACTATTTTTTTAGCTGGAATTATAAAAGAACCTTCATGTTTAATAGCAACTAGCATACCTGAGTTACCAATAAGTTTAGAAATTTTAACAACTTTACCCTCACCTATTGCATATACTTTTTCTCCTAAATCATTACCACCTTTCAAGTTCCAATCTTCTCCAGAATGAAAACCATTATATTCTACACCACCCCAGGTTTCAAGATAAGTTCCAAAATCATTATCAGAGCAATCCCAATATAGCCCATCATCAAGTTGTTTCCCAATAGGATAGACTTTGTTGAAAGGGTATTGAAAGAAGATTTTTTCCTCTTGTAAAGATTCTGCTATTTCTTCAGTAGTTTCTTCAGTAACTTCAGAAGCTTCTTTGTTATTAAAAGGATTTAGTTTTGAGATAACATCTTTTACTTTATCCAATATAGAAGGTTGTTCAATAGTTTCAGTTTCTTTCCAGGTTGGAAGAGGTAAGGGTTCTTCCTTCTCTGTTGGTGTAGTTGTTTCTTCCTGGGATTTAGATACTGTTATTTCTTTTGTCCTAAAAATATTAATTTGAGAGATAAAATCTTTAATTTTAGAATAAATATCTGTAATAGTATTTGTAATTTTTTGCCAAATAGAAGGAGTTTTTTCTGATTCTTGATGAGACTTAATTGCTGAAGCAAGAAGTAATTTATACTCTTCTCTAATCTGTTCTTTAATTTCTGGTTTTATTCCTTTATCTGTCAGATGAGGTTTCCATTTACTGTAGATAGTTTCAAATTCAAGATTTAATTCATTCCATCGCTCTTCACTCCAGAGTGCCATTGGATTAAGAGAGCGATAATACATTAAATCTTTTGCAGCACCCCAGTTCTTTCTTTGTAGATATTCCTGAAGTCCATCTAATAAATACATTTTACCTAATTCATTAATTTCCTCATATATTTCAAGAACTTTATTCGTCTTATCAACAATATCTAAAGATAGTCTGCTTAATTTGCCTATATTTGTTCCAAATTTAATATCAAAATGATTTGTTAATGCTTCAATAGAACCCTTTATGATCAAATCTCTTATAAAAGGTATTAGGCTAGTTTTTTTATCAACAATATTATTAAAGTATTCAGAAAACTCCCCTCTATATTTGTCTGTATAAACCCTATCTATAAAATCAATCTCATAAAGAACACTTAAAATGTAAGCCCCATAAGTTATATCTCCGAATTTTTCCTTATCTATTTTTTGGTTTAGAACTGTTAATAATTCTTCGTCAGTGAAAGTTATTATTTCATCGAAACTTTTTTCAATATCCAGCTTCTCTTTTAGAAAATTGATGTCATTCTCTTTAACTTTAAATTCTTTAACCTTATCATCCCATGGCCAAGCTACTGCGGTTTGAATATTTAAAGAAAATAAAACAGCAATTATTAATAATATTATTAATCCTAAATGTGCAAATTTTAGAATCGATTGTTTTAATTGCAAATTTATTTCCTCCTTTTAAGGATATATAATTTAAAATAATAATTTATTACTTTATATTGTATAGAGCTCCTTCTTCTGAAACTTTGTTGATTCTATAAATCTTTCTATCAATTTTAAAAAGATTACTGGTAATTTCTATAAAAATAGATCAAATTTTTATTCCTCTGTAATTTTCCATTTATTTCCTTCTTTAACAAGATAACCACAAGGCTCATCAATATTAATTATAGTACCATCTCTATACTCAATTTTAAAACAGACCTCAGCATGCTCCCCCTCTATTTTTTCATCTATAATATCAATTTTCTTAATTCCTCCATGTTTTCTCATTTCAGCTCTTGCTTCATTAAAAGATTCAATATCAAGTTCCTCTTTTAGTTTTACATTAGAAGCAACACAATCTATTGCTTTATAGTAATCTCCTTCTTCAATCGCTCTAAAAAACTTTTTTATAACTTCTGATGGAGATTCTATTTTGGTCAGTTGTGAAGTAAAATTATTAGATTTCCTAACCCAGATTTTACCTTCATCATCAATTATTTTATTCCCTTTTATTTCTGCTGTTATTACAAAACCCATCCATGAAAGTCTTAATTCATTTCCTTTAACTTCCCATTCTCCAGTAAGGCCCATTCCCTCTTCATATAAATAATATGTTCCATCTGGTTTAAGTTCCAAATACTCATTTGGATTATCTTCATTAACATATATTTTAGTAATAGAAGCTTTCTCACAACCGATAACACTAGCTATACTAGTCAAAAGTAGGAAAGTTAATATTATTAAAAAATATTTTTTTAACATATTTTTTCTCCTTTAACATATATTTATTTTATTTAAATAGTCTTTAAAAAAATATTTTAGTTAGAAAATAGTTTCTTGATAAATATATATAAATTACCTTATAACTTAAACTTATTAAATTCTAACATCTATGAAAAAGCTACACTATTTATTTAATACATTTTAACGTTTTTTCTTGATTTTCCCAGTCATACATCTATTTGTCATCTATTATGTGACATTTTATTAGTTTGATTTTAACCTTTCGGGCTACTTCAATCAAATATGTCAGTCTTACTCAATTTAATTAAGTTTACCAGTTAGAATATCGAGTTTGCCCTTGGGTTCTTTATATGACTGCTTTCTTTTAAGTATATAATAGTCTGCTGTTAATATTTTTCTGGCTACTGCTACTTTAGCTTTTTGTTTACCTCTTCTAGCAATTTGAGCCGTCTCCACTGTTATCCATCTTAAATAACTATTTCCC
>JAHLWH010000170.1 GCA_019058015.1 Promethearchaeota archaeon
ATAAAAGGGAGCCAGTTTGCCTGAATATGAAGTTAAGATAAAATTCCATATTTTTCCATATAGAAAATTCAACATTATCGCTACTGATGATGAAGAAGCGAGAAGAATTGCTAAAATCCAAGCAGAACATATTATTAATACTTTAGACTTTACTATTGCTAGTATAAGAACTAAACGATATTTGATGGACAGGTTTTTATGAAAAGAGCAAATCTATTCTGTCCTTGTTCGAATTAAAAAGAGAAAATTTTTACTCTTAATTTAACTTAACATTTGCTAAAGAATATCTAACCGCCCACCCTTCCACATTTTTATCCAATTCTTTTACTTTCCTCACCATAGGCACAAAATCACCGTCTCCAGATACCAATACCGCCGTATCATACGCATTTTCATACGCAAGAGAAATTATATCAATCGCGATTTTGATATCAACTTTCTTCTCAATGGCATCACTAAACGTTATCTTATCAAAACTCGCTTTAATCACATATCCACTTCTATTACTTAAATCTTCATACCACTTCTTCTTCTCTGGACTCATGGGATACACGACACCTTCATATAAAAATATGCCCTGTAATTTTCGGCCCTTAGTTATGATGTGTTTCAGTTTTTCATAGTCTGCCTTGATATTATACTTCCTAAAGCCCTTGAAAATGTTGCTATTATCTATAAAGATTATGATTCGTTCCATATCAAAAACCTTTTTTGCTTCATTAAAGATACTAAAGTTCTTTTTTTTTTTTCAATTATTTGAACTTCTTTTGTAAATATAAGCATTTAAATACTTACTTTCTATAACCTGTTGGGTGTTCTGCTACAGATGTAGAATGTTTAGTATGTGGAAAAACATTACTTCAATCTACTGGTGGTAAAGCACGAATTCTAACGAAGATTTTAGAAGTGGTTTCCTCGGTAAGATAAATTCTATAATCCTAATACAATCATTTTGATGAAAGGATTGCTTTATCAGCAAGATAATCTCGTTTTATTATTTTATCAGTTTCTTTAAAAATATTCAATAGAAAATCTTTTATGTTAATTTCTATTTTCAACATCAATGATTAACATTTTTAGTGAACAATTTGATGAGGATATCGAAATCGGTGAATTAGCTAATTTCATTTACAGAGTAAGAAAAGATAATAATTTCTTAGGAGATCAAACTATAGAATCAATAAAAGAAGAGTTAATGGAAACAAGGGATTCGTATGATATTCTCCTATTTTATGCCTATATTAATGCTAGGTTAGTAGGATTACTTCTCTTAAATATAAACACTCCTAGATTTGGATTTATTTGGGATTGGTATCCATATGTGGTACCAGGACCTAAAGAAGATTTAGTAGCAATTGAATTATTAAAGAATTGTATCGAATATACTGGTAGAGATATTGATAGATTCGAAGTCGCTTTTACAATTGAGACAGAACAAGATAAGACACGATATATTCAACATTCTAAATGGTTTGAAGCATTAAATTTTTATCGAATCGCAGAAGAAGCAGTTATGGAATTAACTCTTAAAAATAAAGAATTTGAACCTCTTCCCTTTCCTGAAAATATTGATCTTAAATCAATTAAAGATGCTGATTTGAACGATTTAGTCGATTGTGCCTATGAAGTATTTAACACAAGCCAGGATACAATATTTCTGGATCTTGATGAAGCACAGAAACAAGTTATGGTAAATAAATATTTTGATACATCTAAACCGATTTTTGAAGACGCTTCAGTAGTCCTGATGAAAGGCGGAGACGTTATAGGATTTGTAGTTGTAAATCCTGATGGTAAACAAGCGGAAATAAGATCGTTAGGAATTAAACCCAAATATAGAAATAAAGGATTAGGAAAGAATCTATTAAAATTGAGTTTAAGTATTTTAATAAAAAATGGGTTTAAAGTGGTTTTTTTAGATGTTACATTAGAAAACAAACCTGCCCTTGGACTTTATTCAAAATTGGGCTTTAAAATATCATCTACATCTAATTTATATGGATTAACCTGTGATTAACATTAAAACAAAAGAAAAAAGAAAGAAAAAAAGTAATTTTAATTTGATATTGCTTTAAAACATAGCTTCAAATGAATATAATAGTACTGGTGGAAAAGCTAGGATACTAACGAAAATCTTAGAAGTCTTATCCTAAAAAACTTAAATTTCAAATCTAATTGTGTTTTATTGTTTGAACTTCATTTTGATCGTGAAACCACCCTTTCACGAACTTAGATCATATATTAAAACTATTATGGTTTAGTCGAAATATGTCTTTACAGCGTGTACAAAAGCTTTTACGTTTTTTATAGGTGTGTCTCCAGTAATTTCACATCCTGGTGCGACTATAAAGCGTGGATCACCTCTACTTGCATTTAAAGCTGCGTGAACTGCTACTTCAATTTCTTTTGGTGTGCCAGATGGAAGTAATTTAACATGATCAATATTTCCAGCCACACCTATCTTATGATCAAACAATTCTTGGGTTTTAGTAATGTCAACATATGGTCCAATGCTCAATGTGTTTAACCTATCAATTTTTTTAAGGTAACCCGCAACAACATTTAGATGTGGCGTTATCTTTCCACACATATGAAGGATATTATAGTCATACACATTAAGGATCTCAGGTAGATAATCTATACTGAATTCTTTTACATGAGTAGGTCTCAACATCTGAAGATCATGTTCACAGATTACAAAGATTGTTGCTCCAGCTTCTTTCAAAACATAAATGTACTCCTTAATTATTTCAATAGTTCGTTTGACTAATTGGTGTACAAAATTAGGGTTTTTTACTAGCCTTCTGATCAAAGCTTTATAAGGCATTAGCTGTAAACTAAAAGATATTGGACCCGTCATGAAAGCTGCTACAGGAACATTAGCTTCCTTGGCAAGAATTCGTGTACCTTCAATCAAAACTCTTGTACTTTCTGTTAACATGAAATCTGGTATCTCTAATCCTTCTAAATCGCTTTCTGATTCAATCACGTATTTGGTAATCCAGGGATTTTTATTAGACGGATAAGTAACTTCTGCACCACAAGCTTCGGCAACCGGCCAGCTTGGTTCAACCTGAATTGTTGTTATATCATAACCATACAAATCCAATGCTCTTAAATGAGCTTTTGCAGCTTTTTTCGCATCTTTATACATACTATTATAAGTTAGCCCATTTATAATCCCCGCATGATCCCCGATTTGGGGAAATACTGGTGGTCGATCAACTGAACGACCTTTCAAAGCAGCAAAAATACGATCAAATGAATCCATTAGGTATAATATTCACTTTAATTTATAAAAATAAAAATTAGAGACTAAATAAATCTAATATTTTTAAATAATTAAATTTAATATTTTCTGAAGTTTACTCCATCTGAAGATGCCTTTCGTTCAAATAAAATATTATGATATTTATTTCGATCCTAAAGTTCAGGAGATGTGTATTTCACCTAGTTTTAAGTGTCCTTTTTATGGTCATTCGTGGAGTTGTCCTCCAAATTCACCTTATCTTGAAAAAGCTATGTCAACTTACACAGAATTTTATTTAATCTACTCTACATTTGATCTGGAAGAATATATTAAGAAAGAAAAGGAAAGGACAAACAGATCAGAATTTTTCATTAAAAATACATTTTTACTCACCAAAAGTTTCGAAATAAATGGTTTGGAAACTGAATTCGATAAATTCTTATCCCAATATAATAAAAAGTATAAAAAACGACTTCTTTTGTATGATAGGACATGCAAATACTGTAAAATTCAAAACGCGGGAAATTGCACCTTTGATTCTGGCGAACTATGCCGTTTTCCAAGAATGATAAGATATTATATGGAAGCTATAGGGATTGAAGTTATAAGGACGGTACGCGAACTGAATTTAGATGTTGAATATCCCTCCAATAAATATTCATTTAGATTTGGCTTAGTTTGCTTTAAATAAAAAAAAATAAAAAAAAAAATTTAAATTAATTAATATTTTCCGTATTCCATTACAGCTTCGGTCATAGCTTTTACGTTTTCAATCTTAGCGTCGCCCATGCCATTGAATTCCGTTGTAACTATATAGCCTCCGCCGGGTTTGTACTTTTTTATTGTTTCTTCCATGTGTTTTTTGACTTTTTCGGGCGTTCCACTAATGAGGAGTGATGAAGGTATACCACCAGCGATACAATAATCGCCTCCTACTACATCTTTTACTTTTGATAGGTCTGTTTTATCAAACCAAAGAATCACTTTCCCTTTAGGAAGTTCTAAAAGAGTGTCTAACAAATGATCGTAGCGACCTTGGAAGCACATGAGAGGAGTAAAATCTGCTTCAACTAATTCCTTGACAATCATTTTTATATATGGGAAATGGAATTCCCTGTACTTTTCGGGTGATAAGTATGTATTGTACCAGATCGGACAGAACACTCTACGAGAACCTGTTACATCCCTTGAGATTTTACCTGTCATTTTCCCTACTGTGGCTAATACAGGTGCTAAGTTTTCACAAGCTGCTTTGACTTTCTCTGGCATTCTATAAAGATCCAACGAAAGAGTATCGAAATCTCTAAGGAATGCTCCAATAACGTCCAGAGGATTTGGAGCCAAAGCATAATACCATGGAAGCCAGGCTTCTTCTTTCATTTTCCCAACAAATTCACCTAAAAAACCCGGAAATTTATTAAGTTCTTGACCCATTTTCAATAATGAGCCAACAGCTGTTGGAGAATTTAAATTTTCTAGATTTCTATATGCTCTCGGTATAACAGTTCCCATGAGAAACTCAAAGGGTCGCTCTATTAGGTCATCATACTCATCATCGTTCATGACAGGTTTATCTATAACAAATTGTGATTCAACATTTTCCTTCAATTCTTTACCTGGCATTGAAGAGTAAACATCGGCTAAAATATCATGTGATGCACCTCCAGCTAAAGCGGAGGAGACTGCTACACCAATAGCTAAATCAGCATCATATCCTGCTAACGCTAGTCCAAGAGGGGCACTTTCAAATGAACGAAGGAGACTGAGACCATCCCAGTTAAAATCTCTAGCGAATTTAGTCCCTACTTCTATGTATTTATTATTGTCATAGAACATGTCATGATAACTTACACCTGCGTATTTTGCTGGAAAGTAAGTAGTCGCAATCCCTATAGGTACTCTATCAGGTTCTTTTCCTTTCGCGGCAGTTTCTAATCTTTCTAATTTCGCTTTATAAATTTCTTCACTATCTTCCATTTTATGACTCACCTTCTACCCAATTTTTAATTATTTTAACACCTTCGACTGCATCGTTGACCCAAGCATCCGCTCCCACGTGCTCACAAACACCTTGATCCATTCTTTCTCCTCCGACTATGATTTTTATTTCCTCTCTTAGTTTCGCATCACTTATACTTTCTATGGTTTTCTTCATGGGTTCTATTGATAACGTGAGCAGTCCACTCAAACCAACTACTTGAGGTTTGTGTTCCTTTATAGCATCCACAAATTTCTGGGGAAGAACATCTACACCTAAATCAGTAACATCAAATCCTGCAGCCTTTAAGAAAGTTATAGCTATGTTCTTGCCTATATTATGTATATCCCCTTCAACAGTACCTATAACTACTTTTCCTTTAATTTCAGATTCGGAAATAACCAATTTAGGCATTAAAAGTTCCATAGCTTCCTTGAATATCTCTCCTGCCATAATTAAATCCGTTAGAAATGCGGTTCCTTCTATAGATTGATTGCCTATATCTGCTATACCTTTTCTGCAAGCTTCTAAAATTTTAAAGGGATCCTCATTAGCATCAAGTTTTTCCTTTACTAATTTTAAGACCTTATCTTCCTCTAAATCAGCTATTGCATCAGAAATTTCTTTCATATTAATTGATCCTCACTCAATTTTTTCCTTAAAATTTTTTGATATATTTTTATAATTTTTGAATCAAATTTCAGTATGTATAATCTTAATAAATAATTTTACTTTTTCGATCATATATTTATGAAATTGAGACATTTATTTTGTTCAAGTTAATAGCTTTTTTTATCAATAAATATAATTCTTATCCAAATCCACTATTACCTAGTAGAAATTCGTTAAGATATTTAAAATTTTAAGAGAAAAAAACCCGTACTATCTATTTTTAAAGTTTGTAAGACATTTAAGACATGAAAAGACAAACATTTTGTCTTGTTAATTTTACAAGTAGAAAGTGATAACCCTTAATATAATAATAATAACAATAATTTAATATTTTGTTTCCACTAATTTCATTAGCTCCCCCATAAAAAGTTGGCCTCATATTAACCCACCTTAAATTTATTGAAAAGATAAGTAATTCTAAAATAAATAATTTCAATTGCTGTGATACCACATGTGAGGGTGAATTTAAAAGTAATCCTGAAAAATATTTAAAATGAAATAATTGAGGCTTCGATAGTTCGTGAAAATGGCCAAATTACAATTCCAAAAGAAATCTGGGAAAAATTAGGAATTAAAAAGGAGATAAATAGATTCTTGACTTAAAAGACAATTAAATAATAATTACTCATAAGCAAATATGTAATGTGATAAACCGATATAATCTGTATAATATTTTAATAGCGTCCTACTTATAATTAAATTAAAAATTCAAGACATAGTTGCAGTCAAGGTGATAATGCATTTTTAATTTCATGTCGAAGTTTATCTTTTTCTATCTCTCCATTCAATTTGACCATTTTTCCATTAATAAATATTTTTCTAGAAATGCCAAATCGCAGTAAAATTTCTGGATCATCTGCTGAAAATTCATTTAGAACAATTTTATTTCCAAATTCAGCAACTACTTCTCTTACTCTCTGTGCTTCAACATCACTTGTTTGACAGAAAGTATTCCAAAATAGATCAATTATAACTTTACCTTTTATTGGCTTAAATATATATTTTTCTTTTCTAAATTGAGGAGGTTTGGCTGTTTGATCTAATTTTTTCCAAAGAATAGCTTCCTCACCTCGCTTATCAGCTATTTGGAATCCAAGACCCACAAAATATTTTGCTGGCATATACCAAAAATCCCAGAAAAAAGCGATAGTTGCAAGACCTTTGAGATTCTGTTTGCGAGTTTCTTCTTCAGCAGCTTTAATCAATAATTTACCAATTCCTCTTTGAGAAAAACGTGAATGTGAAACTAAACAAGGAAATACCATTAAATCCTTACCTTGTACTGGCCATGGGGATATTTCAATAGGCATAATATGTATAAAACCTGCATGGATATTATCTACGAGTGCGATTTTAACTCTCAACCCTAATTTTTCCATACTACGAAGCCAAGGAATACGTCGCTGAGCGGACATTTCATACTCAAGATTATTTTCATTCACATGTGTGCAAGTTCCAACAAAATACTCATCATCTTTAGTCATATCACGAATAATTATCCCCAATTAATTCACCACACAATCATTTTTCTAGCAACCAATTGGTCTTCAATGATATCAAGATTGTATAAATAATTTATTTATTTAAAAATGTATAAAAAAGAATTGGAATCATTTATGAAAAATCTATTTGATAATTTTATTCTTCTTAGCAATAAAAGAATATACGCAAAAAAGATGTATAATCAATACTGGAATTAGAAACTCCTAAACAATTAATAGAACATGGCAAAAAAAAAGAAGGAATAAAAAATAGGCTCAAGATTTTAATTTTTTTCTATGTTTCTCTTATAAAGGAACAACAATATGAGTCGCTGTTCTATCTACCCCATCTATCTTATGTATTTTTGATAAAATTACTTTTGCAATCGTCTCAATATCTTTTGCTTCTACTTTTATAATTATATCAATCTCTCCTGTTACTGCATGAGCCTCTTTTACCTCATCCATTTTATTTAACTCATTAATTACATTTTCTACAAAACCAGCTTTAGTTCTCATTAAAACATAACTTAAAGGCAATTTTAAAAATCTCTCCTTTTGTTTCTTTTTTTAAATATTTGGCTTAAAAAATAAGATTATAACTAGACATTTAACTATTTTGTAGAAATATAAAAAAAATAACTTTATGGCCAGTATCTATTTAGATTTATATTCCTCTAGTTGCAAGAATTCTTATTCCAAATGCTAGCATGATTCCTTATGATTTCTAAAGTTATCTTTCTGTTTCTGATTTTCGTTTAATTTTTTCAATGAAATCTTTGCGTATAGGGTAGAAAATATCGAGCATTATAAAAGGTTCACTTCCAATACAAGTATCACTATGGGGAGTATTTGAGGGGATACAATAGAAATCTCCCTTTTGAACAATTTGCTCTTCATCACCGATGCGCAAGACCGCTTTACCAGAATATACTATGCCAATTTGTTCATGAGGATGGGAATGTAAAGGAACAGTACTCCCTACTTTTGTCTTATTGAGTACCATCATCATCTTTTCACCATGAAGCCCTGTTAGAATAGTAGTTTCAAGCTGTGGCATTTGATTTAACTTGGTAGCATTATTTAGATTTATAAAGTAAGAAATCTTCTTCTGCTTCATTTATTTATATCCTCTATTTTTAATTAAGCATTTAATTCATTAAAATAAATTAGGTTTGAAACAAAAATCATGGGTTAGGTTAAATATTTAAATATTTTCATTACTAATTCTATTTTTTAAATATTTAAAAGAAGCAAAAAAGCCCATAAAATTTTATTAAATTTAAATTCTAAATGAGTTGGAGGACTGAAACAATAATTAAGGATTTCAATGAAAAAAATAGATTGTTTCACTAATAATTGGACTATATTATATTTTAATTATTCATATCATATGAATACACATTAAATAAAAATAATAAGTATTGAATAAAAGTAATTTTAGAAGATAGTTAATTCTAATATAAAATTTTTAATCACCAAAAAATAGAGGTGAATTTTCTTTTTTGAGTGAAATTAACAATAAAACTTTGCTTAATAATTATAAATTCAGAGTAATTTTTACTTGGATTTGGTTTTTTATAGGTTCAATCATAGTTATTCTTATTTTTTTTTTAATAAAGAATTTTGACATTGAGGAAACCCTATCAATTTTAAATAATGAAAGGCATTTAATGGTATTCATAGAATTTAGTTCAGTCGGATTCATGCCCTTATTAATTACTATAATGTGCAAGGATAATCTTGGTCTATATGGTGTGAATAAAGTTAAGAGAAATATACTTAAATCTATTGTTCCTTCAGCTTTGATGATTGCAATTATGTATAGTATTGGTTATTTACTAAATGGTGTTATAATAAAATCTGAATCTTATGAGTTTGGTCTTGAAATTCCTTGGAATATCATATTTGGAATTATTAGTGTGTTTACATGGGGACCTTTAGAAGTATTTTTTTATATTTGGCTGATAACTAATACAGATATGATATTTGATGAGAGAAATAAGCCGTTTTCAAAGGGATTAATCATAACAACTATTGTTTTTGCGGCTGCTCATATTCTTACTACTAATGTTAGAAATGCATTCTATGTGGGAGGTATTTTTCTTGTTTTGGGATTGATTTATAAGTATTCAAATAACATTTTGGGTCCAGCTATAGCTTGGACGATGATAAACGGAACGATATGGTTTGTATCTCAAATGTTTTGGGTATAATATAATCTCTATATTTTAAATTGAAAATTACAATTTTTCTCCTTTAATTTCCTCTTTATATTTCTTTCATCATTCAGTTAAATATATTCAAATGATTCTGTTAACTAAGGTTAGAAGGATTAAATTAAAAGCCCTTGATAATATTGCTTCTAGTCATCATCTTATTATTTGAGACATTAGCTTTTTTTTATAGAACTAAAGTTTTATAACTTTAATTTAATATGATGAAATCCGTAGAGAAGAATTTTTCCCAATTGAGAAGGTGGTTTGATTGAATAAGATCCTGATTAGTGAGAAGGAATATCACGATAAAGTGTATGCATGTTGGTTAGGTAAAAATATTGGAGGAACTTTGGGAGCACCCGTATCAGAACGGTATGCCCAATCTATTGGGGCTGATGGATACGCCAAAAACGCAAAAGAAGCAGTTGATAAAGCAATCAGTCTAATTAAAAAATAGAAAGAAAAAGGAGACAAAAAAAAATAAATTAAGGGAAGGATTTCACTATTGAAGATATGAAAAATATGCTGAGATATTTTTCTGTCACCGACCTTTATATCAGAAAAGCAGTGCATAATGCAATTGGAAAGACCTATAAAAAATTATAATGAATAAATTTAATATCAGTTATTTTTTTGCTTTTAATTTTGTCTAAAAAGATAACTTTAAATTGACAAATTTGTATAGAAATACTGGTATAATTATACAAAAAAGTTCAATTCTATTATTTTGGAAATTGAATTTCGATATTAAATAACCAAGAAAAGGGAGAAGCTATAAAAAATAGTTGTTAAAATGTCTCTAGATTACAAAACTCATATTTATAATCTAATGCAACTTGTACCTTCTATTTGGGCTGTTGCTATAGTTGAGGGAGAAAATAACATTGTATATTCTACAGATAATTGGGATATTAGTGCAGATGTAGAAAACGTATGTTCAAGTTGGAACTCAATGAGAGCTCCATTTATCATAGTTTCTGGAGTGAAATATATGTTATTAGAATGTGAAATTGATAGTTTGGTTGCGACATCAATTAAAAAAGAGGGGCATATTGTTGGAGTGAAAAATGAAGAAAGGAAAATCATCACTTACGTTGAGCCTGATGGAGATAGAAAAGCAGCAATCGTGGAACTTTCAAGAGTTTTACAAGCCATGTGTCCTAAAACGCTATATATGGACGCAAATAACAAATCTGATAGAGCAGATCTAGCAATGGAAACAAGAGAGACAGGTTATGTAGATCCGCAAATGAAAAGTAAAATTGAAGAATTTTTAAATTGGATTAAAAATCCAGATGGGCTCGCAGGCTATATTAATTATTATCTTCAACAAAATGATGTTCAAACAATTTTTGAGTTAGCCAAAATTTATGCAGAATTAAGACAAATTTTCGGAGTATAATTTCTATTTAATATTTTGGATAAAATTTTGAAGTACATTAAAAAACAAGATTTGTAAGAATAGAAAAAAAATTAATAAAAATATAAATATTTTTAGTAATTAATGTAGGAAAAATATATTGATTTTATGCATAAATTGGAGGAAAAAGGAATGAATGTACCAGAAAGTAAAGTTGAGATCAGTGGGTTTGTGGCACGATTTTACGACCAATTGTTACGGATCGCCAGCTTTGGTAAATACAACGGTATGATGAAAGCGGCGATTGCCGACATGGATATTCAGCCTGATGATGCGATTCTGGATATGGGCTGCGGCACTGGATATAACAGCTGTCTCATGGTCAAGTATCTTGGCAATGACGGTAAAATTATAGGACTCGATATCAGCAAAAAGATGAAGAAGCAATTTGAGAAAAAATGCCAAGAGTGCCCCAATATTTCATTTATTCAAAAACGAATCGAAGACCCCTTGCCGTTTCATGATGAGTTTGACAAGGTTTTTATATCGTTTGTCTTTCACGGATTTCCGAACTCAGAACGAAAAAAGATCGCTCAAAATGCATTTAATGCGCTTAAGTCGGGAGGACGGTTTACCATCTTTGATTTTAACGAGTTTAACCTTGATGCTCAGTCATGATGGTTTCGCTCTGCATTTCGCAGAATTGAATGTCCTCTGGCTTTTGAGTACATCACGGTTGATTGGAAAGGCCAGCTGTCTGAGTGGGGAATCGATAATTTTAACGAACATTTGTACTTTTCAAAACGAATTAGTCTTCTCAAAGCCACCAAAAAATAATAGTGCTTCTCAACAATGGTTCCATCTAAATTCTTTTTAAAACTCTTGTATTTGTTAAAATATAACTCTCATTATATCTTTCTCGCTTTTTTTTTTTATATCTCTTATTAATTTAAGTATAACGAATATAATTATTGTATCCATAAAGATAACAATGGATAATCCTAATAACTCGAGCAATGTATCTAAGTTATAAAAATAATTAGTAATGCCAAAGTAAAAATAACGAAAAATATAGTAATAATAAGGCCCTGCTTATACCGCTTCAAATCTGTTGAATATCTAAAGTTGTTAAAAAATTCTTTATACCATAATATCTCTTCATTTGGTTCTAATATTTTTTTAATCTCTTCCATATGGATTTCTTAATTATGTAAATCGTATTAATAGTATAAAATTACATCTTTCCTTTAAATTTATAATAAAAATGATTATTCAGTTGATTTATCCCCAATCGCTTTTATAACCAGTTCCTCCAGGGGGCCATGAGAAAAAGATTGCTTCTTCCTGACAAACATACCAGCATGCGGCACATTCCATACATTTTTCTAAACTCTTAATTTTAGCTTTTTTTTCCATGATTTCGAAACACCCAGCTAAACAAACTTTCACACAATTGCCGCATCCTATACATTTCTCATCATTAATTTTTATAAACTCGCCCGCGCCCTCAACCCATTGCACACCAGGAAAATCTTTAAATGTTTTAACCATATTTATCAACTCTTACTTAATATACATAAAATATTGATGGATTGGCTTTATCTACAAATTTTATCATTTTGTTGCTTAATTTATTCGATATAGGATTTAATAATTTTATAATCGCTGAATTGATGGGCTCAATAATAGGCAAACTTTTTCTCATTAACGTGTTCAAAGAATTTGAAAGAGGAATTATAATGATTTTAAGTACTCTTCTTATACGCAGCATTGATTTCATTATTAAGTCTATAAATCTCAACGTGCTTAGAAATTTGCGTTCCTTCTTTCTGACTCGTTTTGATGCTGTGACTTTAATGACCTTCTTTTTCACATAATCATAACTCTCGTGAAGCCAATTCTGATAATATCGGAAGTACATCTTAATCCATTTTGTTATTATCGTTGGATCTTCTTTCACATAGGCAAGGAGCAGCTTCATGAACGGCGTGGTAAAATGTGTCAACGAGCCTAACCCCCAACCTTGATGAATATACTTCTTGAGCTTCTTTATATCATGCTCTTGTTGAGCGATACGCAAATTATAGCGATTTCTACCCTTGATAGACCACTGAATAATTGAATGTGCCTTTACCTTATCATCATATTTCTTCAAAAAAGCTTTGGAAACGTCATTGGCTTTAATTGCTTCAATTGCGACCTGGGCGGCAATTTCGGCTGAATACCATGCTGCCGGCACGCCATCACACAATTCTGTACTTTCAAGCCCCGCAGCATCTCCAATTAATATCATACCATCCGTATGATTAGGCATTTTCCGGAGCTTTTTATTTAGCCCTACATAAATCTCGAAGCCTTCCCACATCCTTGCACGCAATTTAGCTCGAGGAGCTACTAAATCTTTCCACCACAACAGTTTTGAAGTTATATTATGATGATACTCATCAAATAGTTTACCTAAATTTGGCACCGATTTCTTATCTGTTCTTAAACACTGGTCCTGCATAAAATGAATACTACTTCTATAAGGCCACACCATTAGACCATTGCCATAACCAAGCGGCGGAGATATTTTTTGCTCGTCCCAGCCCCAACACATCTTAACGGAATATCCAAAAATTTTATCAATGTCTTCTTTTCGCATAATATAGTCGTATGTATCGGCTAACGAGATGGTTTCAGGTGGATATTTTTCGCGCACGCCCGCCTTTATCGCTAATATGCCCTGCGAGCACTAAGCATTTATTACAATCTTAGCCCTAATTTTCTCGCCTTTATCTGTTATAATTCCTTTAATGAATTCGCCCTCTTTTATAAAATTGGTGACTGTAGTTGACGTCCTTAGTTCAACGCCTGCCTCCACGGCCTTTCTGGCTTGCCACTGACAAAATGGCTTACAATAAGTATTATAACCAAATGCAATGATCGGAGAGAGTGGTTTCGGGACCTTTAGTGAATCATCGATTTCAATATCCCCTTTATCGATGTCTTTTATAATATAGTTTACAATACCATCAGCAGGACGCTCAAAGGGAGGATTACCATCCCTAATAAATGTTGGAGCAAATAAAAATCCTTGAAATGGAATAGTTAAACCCGAAATGACTTTATCGCCAACATTCTCAGAACGTTCAAGCATTAAGGTTTTAAGCTCGGCATCAGCGCAGAGCTTCGCTGCTACAGAACCCCCAAACCCAGCACCAACAACAATAATATCAAAGTCTTCGTCCATTTATAAAATATTGAATAAAGAAGTATATAAATTTATTATTTTAATTTTGTAATTATTTTCTCTTAATTAAAATATTGATTTAGCTTTCTTAATCCTTCAATAATCAAATCTACTATTTTAAACATAGGCATTTTTACTGCCCATCCATATTCATCAAATAAGTATACAGGAAGTTTCCAAAAGAGCATTTTACGTGTTTCTCTTCGATACATGCCTATAAATGCACCTCCAACGATTTCACTTGTTCCAGAATCATCAATTTCTATAGTCATTTAACTCCCTTATACTTAAAAAGTTGTTCAATCATTTAAATCTTTTCTTAAAAATGCCAAGTCAACACTTCAAGAATTTTACCAAAAACATCAATTTGACACTCCAAAATATCAAGAAATTAAAAAAGTAGGTCCTGAACATAAACCCATATTCACAGTAGAAGTTATCATAAGACCTGGTAGTAATAAAATCGGTTTCGAAAATGCTTTTAACACTTACATAATTGATAATTCTTTTGTGAGTTCGACTGAAAAGGGAGGATCAAAAAAGATAGCTGAAATGAGGGCTGCTGAAACTATGTCTGATATTATTGGTTTATTATATACTTCAGAAATGATGTAATAATACTTGAAC
>JAHLWH010000171.1 GCA_019058015.1 Promethearchaeota archaeon
CGGTTATGTGTTTAATAGACTGGTTATTTCTCGTACCAATTTCCTACATTTTCGTTTTTGAAATCAAGGGGTTCAAGTTAAAGACAATAGAATAAATTTTAATTTTTTTTTTTTTTTTTTCCATATTTTTTGCCTATTTTTTATTCAATACTGAGTTTATCACTCAATCCACCAAAGAACGGTCCTAAAAAGGCCCAATATACATACTGCATATTTTAAGATAAATCCTGAAAGTAAAACAGAAATTATGGTATAACCTAAAATTGCAACCGAATAAAACAACATTTGTTTCGTTGACAGAATACTTTCTTTTGCATAAATGCACACATCTGTGTTTGGGTTTCAATATTCTTAATGCAAGCGCCACGACCCCGGGAAATTTCATGGAAATATAACACTAAGCTAACGCTAATAACGCTACTAACGCTAATTAGCTTACCAGCCTAATATTAAGTATTAGTGCCGTGTTGTTAATTTTTGGATGTATCGTATTTCACAATTTTTTTTTTTTCTTTTTTTTTTAAGTTCTTGTTATCATTTTATTAAGGTAGGTAATTTTATTAGAAAACTTCCGAAATTAGAAGATATTAAGGATTGGATAGCTCAAGCTAAAAAGATGTAAATTCAATCCATCCTAAATTTTATTTTTCCTCTTATTTTTAAATTTTCTCTATTGAAATAGAAAGGTAAATTCAGAGTCTCGTTTTCATGAAAATTCCTTTGAAAAGACGAAATAGAAAGTAAAAAGATTGGGATTTTCTCTGTTAATACACATTTTTTATAGTAAAATCATATAAGCTAATATATTATCCAGATTCTTAGTGAAATTATTTGGATATTTATTTTCATTTAAATTACACCTTACACAGGATAAACCTTAAGTGCCAAGTCTCACCGTGGAACGCGCCACCCAATCCCTAAGCCTATTGCCCGAGCGATGTACAGACAAGTACAGCCGCTTATGATACCAGTAACCGACCGGGACTAGCCTTTTCAAGCGATTTTCTCCCGAATTTGGCATATAGGAACCAAGCAACCACAAAGCATTGCTGTCATACCGGTCATGACTTACTTGATTGGTTGTTTCAAGCCGAGTTATAAAGTGGGTGAGAAAATCTTCTGGTGTCCATCCCGTTTCTCCCTGATAGGTCGACGTACTTAAGGTTCGTAAATAATCATGGGGGGTAGAATATTCCTCTAGTTGTTTTCTTCCTCCTATGACCTTACCCTGTCCTTGCTGAGGCATAATAAGTATAGGCTCAATTAGTCCCACACTCCAGCCGGGTACAGCACATAAGCTGGTTTCCTGCATTACATCTTCTTTAGTTAATCCTTGATGGTTATGATCGGTATAGACTTGAGGGAAATAAACAAGATTAGGAGTATCCACTGCTTGACGCACCCTATCCCATATCCAGATCGGTTCAGCAGTATTTACACGAACCGGTATATCAATGTCAGTAGAATTTTTTTTAGTCTGGATAATTTTTCCCGCCACGGCATGTTTAAGAACGGCAGTTTTTACTCGTTCAATAAGTTGTGAAATAGGCATTGCGATCGGCGTTAACTGAAGCTGAGTAAATCCTTGTTGCATTTTCCTGTCAACCAATTCCTTATTGTGTGTAAATACTTCTTGCAGCTGTTCTTGAGTTGGTACAGGGTACTCTTTTCCGTCAATTCCAATCACCCCTAAATTTTCCGATCGTGGAAGAAAGGTTAAAATTCCTGTTCGGTTCAATGCAGTAATGGTGCGAGCATATTCCTTCTGAAGAGGTAATAATCCTTCGGCAGTTCTAGCTGTTTTAGAAGGTTTCAAGCCATTAATCTCTTCGTGCTTGTCCATAATAACCTAATAAAACGGGAATATTTAGGATTTACTATTTAGAAATTAAATTAGGTTATTGAAGATTAATAACTCGTTCTTTAAAGCGAGCTTTAGTGCCGAAAACGGCTTTCCCGTGCAGGTGCCATTCTCGGATCTTGGAGATCTCGAGGTGGATGCTGGAGCGAGGGAATTTTCAATGAAAATTCCTTTGAAAAGAAGAAACTATTAGAATTGTACTCAATTCTAATATTTGAAGGTTTGTTTTTTTACCCAAAAAGCCATTCTTTTCATTATCCAAGAACTCGCGCTCATAAATTTGTAAATATATTGTTTCTTAATTACTTGTTTTTTAAATTTAAAGATTTTTATATTCTGCAGCAATATTATATTAGAATTCTTATGAAAATTTTATTCATTGGTGGAACGGGAAATATTAGTAGCTATGTAAGTAAATTACTATTAGAAAAAGGAAAAGACCTTTATTTATTAAATCGAGGTAATATCAAAGTAGATTTACCTGGAGCCAATCATATTAAAGCTGATATAAGAAATAAAGAAGAAATTATTAAAATTCTTTCTGATCAGAAATTTGATGTTGTAGTAGATTGGATTGCTTTTACAGTAGATCATGTAGAGTTCGATTATGAATTGTTTAAAGATAAAGTTAAGCAATATATTTTTATTAGCAGTGCTTCTGTTTATCAAAAACCCCCTTCAACTCCATATATTACTGAATCTACACCATTAAAGAACCCTTATTGGCAATATAGCCGAGATAAAATTGCTTGTGAAGAATTTTTAAGGAAAAAATATCGTGAGAACGATTTTTCTATTACAATTGTTCGTCCTTCTCATACTTATAATACTATTTATCCCATAATTTCTCCTGGAGATAATAATTACACTTTTATTGATAGAATTAAAAAGGGAAAAGAAGTCTATCTCCATGGAGATGGGACAACACTCTGGACATTAACTCATTCAGAAGATTTTGCGAAAGGTTTTTGTGGGTTAATTGGAAATATCCATTCAATCGGTCATGCGTTTCATATTACGTCTGATGAAATTCTAACTTGGAATCAAATATATGAGATTATGGCTGATACTCTGGGAGTAAAATTAAATCTTGTGTATATTCCTTCAGAATTTCTTAATAAATGTGATAATCAAGTAGGTTCTTCCTTGTTAGGAGATAAATCCTATAGTATGATTTTTGATAATTCAAAAATTAAACAATTCGTTCCTGAATTCAAAGCGACTATCCCCTTTTCAGAGGGAATAAAGCGTGTTTTTAAATGGTTTGAAGCAGATCCTAAAAGAAAGATTATCGATAAATCTATAAATGAGGGAATGGATAGAATAATTTCATTATATAAGAACAATAGAAATCTCTAAAGAAAGAAATTTAATCTCTTTTACTTATTAATTCTAGAATCTCTATTGATATGTATGAAATGGTAAATTCAGAGTCTGATTTATTTTAAAATTCCTCTTTATTATGCGGATTTACGGCACCGGGGATATATGTCCCTTTATATGAGAGAGGGGGATAAGTGGTGGATTCGGATTTATTTTTCCATAAGATTTTTATAAAGCGTTATATAACATTATTATCAAAAAAGAACCTTGTATTTAAATGAAAGATCTTGTAAAGAAGCTATTACTTTTCTTTTTTGTTTATATTCTTTATCAGAACATATTCTACATAATTCTTGTACCAGAGATATACTCGATTCCTATTTATGTTGTCTATTTACTTACCGCATATTTGTTTACTCTTGCAGATACGTTAATTCGTTCCCTTCCAGAGGAAAAACGAGCTTCAAAAATTTTTGATATTCTAATTTTATCTATGCTTTTATTATCTCCTTTCTTCCTAATAGGGGCATATCTTGAAAATTTGTTACTTATATCCCAAATATTCCCTTTCTGGGATAATATTATAATCAGTTATATAGGATTCACTCTCTATCTTGTTGGTGCCTTGCTTACACTTGTAGCGCGAGCGCAGTTAGGACGATTTGGAACTGCGGAATTAACTACCGAAGATGATCATCAACTTTTTACTCAGGGAGTATATAAATATATTCGAAATCCCATGTATTCTGGTGGTTTAATTGCGACTATTGGATTTTGCCTTGTGTTCAGATGTATCATTATGCTTATCATTATGTTTATATATACTTTCTTAGTTTATAGAATGCGTATTATTGAAGAAGAAAGAATTTTACTAGAGAAATTTGGTAACGAATTTGAAGAATATAAAAAGAAAACTAAAAATCTATTTCCATTTCTTTATTAAAAAATCATTTCTTCAGAACAAGTTAATTCAAAGTCTGATTTCAATGAAAATTCCTTTGAAATTTTCGTAGCAACTGCTGAGCAAGTCGACCATTGCTAAGATTAAAAAACAGAGAAATTTGATATTATTTTTGCTATTCAAGCTCTAACTCTAATGCAAAAATAAATAAAAATAATGCAGGTTTTAATACTATTAAAAAAAAAAATTTGCGATTTTAAATGGTAAATAATAAATTAAAATTCTATATTAAGAATTGGTATTATTTTGGTGCTGTTCTATTCGTAGTATTAGCTTATATCGTTGGATTTTTTGGAGAAGCAATAAATCCGCTTCAAAAAATATTGATACTGAGCTTTATGGCTTTGCTTGTGCATCAATTCGAGGAATATGGACTCCCAGGAGGATTTCCTGCGATAATGAATTCTATAATTAGGGGAGAGACGGAAGTCCCAGATAGATTTCCATTGAACCAAAAAAGCGTCGCAGTTGTAAATGTAATCGGAGCATATACCTTCTATATCGCAGCCATTTTCTTGTCAAATCTGATTTGGCTCGGACTCGCGCAGATATTGTTTGGCATGGTGCAGTTCCTGATGCATGGTATCATTATTAACGTTAAAATGAAGACTTTTTACAACCCAGGAATGGGGGCGGTCGTATTTCTTCACTGGCCAATTGGGATCTATTACATATGGTACATACATGCAAACGGGCTCGTGCAGGCACTGGATTGGATTGTGGCAATCGCGTGCGTAGTTGCGGTTGTAATATTTATTGTCGCACTACCAGGTAGGCTGCTTCAAGACAAGAACTCTGAACATCCGTTTTCAAAGGAAGAAATGGAACGCTTTAACATGAAAGAAAAGCTGGCAAAGTTGCAAGGAAAATAAAAGGCTTTCACGCTCAGCACTTCCGAATCATTTAGCGCGTGTTCTACTTCCTCTTTTAAACCAAAATCATCGCCGAATTTGCATTTTCCTCCGTTTTAAGAGACACAAGGTTCGAGCCTTTTTAAATGTTGTCCCAATTTTCTGTGAAAACTGGATGGAAAGGTAAATTCAGAGTCTGATTTCAATGAAAATTTAGTGAAAAATTCCCATCAATTAAAGTAGTGAGATATAAAAAAATACAGAAAAAATTGATTATTCTATTCTTTTCCTTTTGCGTCTGATTAAAAGTATGGCTACTACACCTACCACTGCTCCTCCACTAATAACTGATATTAAAATAATCAATTCGAGGGGAATTCCTCCACCTTCTTGAATTGGACATTTCATTAATGGAAAGTTATCTTGGCTTCCCGCTTGGCCAGTAATAGTATATGGAACATCACCAATTCCATCGCCACCCGCATCGGAACCTGTATAATCACTCCAATAATTCCCCTTTATACCATTATCCCAGTTGTTATTCAAACCTTCATCATGAGCATTCTTACTGTTATTAATAAAACAATTAAGAAATATAGAATTCCCCGATGAACTATCGCCTGTTGCTGGAATTCCCAAACCAGCCCCCCCCGTAAATGAATTGTATTTCATCATATTTTGCGTAACTGTGTTATAATGACTGCCATGTAAATATATCCCATTATAGTTATTACTATTTGCGATATTTTCCGAAAGAATGTTATTATCACTATAAAAAAGAACTATCCCATTAAGGTTGCTAGTCGCGTTATTTCCTGAAAGGGTGTTATTATCACTAGAATAAAGATCTATCCCATACCAGTTATAATTGTTATTTGCGATATTTCCCGAAAGGGTGTTATTATCACTATAAGAAAGAACTATCCCATTATCATTGCTATTCGCAGTATTTCCTGAAATTGTATTATTATTACAATAATTAGATAAAAATATTCCAAAATTCCTATTATTCGAACAGTCATTATCAATTATTTGCCCATTACTAACCTTTATTAATCTGATTCCCGCATCACCATAGTTTGCTCCCGAATTATAGAGGGTGCAGTTTTCAATCCTAAAGTATACATCAGAATTTCTTATCCAAATACAATTTCCCGAATATCCGCCATCTATTACCAAATCCTCTATAACATATGGCTCGGAATAAGTGCCATTTCCCGTACAAATTCCCGCATTCTTAGCAGCAGTCCAATTAGTGTCAATATGAATTTTTCCCGATAGTGCTGAGATTTTCAAATTTTCGTTATCGAAATTAATATCATCGCTATACTCCGAACTTTTATCGCTATTTCCCGCATTAAAATTGAGATTATTGTTAATTATAAGTGATAAAGCGAAAATGATTCCTAAAATCATAAAAAATACTGTTTTTGTTTTTAGATTGTATTGCATTTTATTTTCGCCAAGAATGTATAGACTATTATGTAAAAAAGATGATAAATAAATATTTAATATTTTTGTCGATAATTATTTTTTTCTCAATCCTTACCCCTTTCTCTTTTCGAATTCTCTTTCTAAATCAACTTAAGACAAAAATAAATATGAGTTAAATCTTTAACTATTAGATAAACAAATTCTGAAATATATTGGAAATTTTTTAAGGAATCAAGGTCATCTCCTCAAAAACCGCAAATATAGGAGTATTATAAGACCGGGCTCAATATTTTTTAAAGAAGGTAATTACGCAAGTAATTTTGCCTCGTGGGATGCAGAATTAACCGAAAGGATACTCAGTGGTAATTCGTTTAAAGTTCTAGGGAATTGAAAAGAGAATAACTTGTTCATCTTATAGAAAGACAATTAACATACTTAGAAAAAAAAGGGATGCATTGTGGAAAATTGGAAAACTTTATTCAACAACAAGACTGGAGAGGTAAATTCAGAGTCTGATTTCCATGAAAATTTCTTTGAAAATGTTAAGATATGACAATTTATTCTAATAAGATTTCTTATAATGCCTTTCTATAATGAGTGTAATACCAAATTAGAGGATAGCTGGATCTAATTGAATAAAGAAATTATAGGATCTTGATAAATACTGGTCTACAAATTTTTTATATTAGAATTTTCTTTAAATTCTAATATGAATCATGATTTAGACAATCTTTTTAAATTAACACCAGAGTATGTTAAAGAAGCATGTAAAGTGGCAGGTAATGCTTTTCAAGATGATCCTATTATGGTATTTGTATATCCTGATGAGAAAGAAAGAAAACAAAAGTCAAAATATGGATTTTATACGCTCTATAACTACGGAATAAAATATGGACTAGCTTATGCTACATCTAAGAACTTAGAAGGAATTATAATATGGCTTCCCGCCAATAAGGTGTATCCATCTACTTGGACTATGATGAGACATGGTGGTTTTTATACAATGCGTAAAGTAGGTTTAAAACTAAAAGCAATGAAAAGAACTATGACAGTTTTTAAGTATGAGGAAGAGAGACATAAAGAACTTGCACCCTATGACCATTGGTATTTTCAAAATATTGCCGTTAAACCAGAAGAACAAGGAAAAGGATATGGGGGATTACTGATAAGTACTATGTTAAAAACAATTGAGAGCGATGGGTTACCGATTTATGTGGAAACTAACACTGAAAAAAGTGTGTCCATTTACCAGAAATATGGATTCGAAATTCTTGAATATGGAATAATCCCTGAAACCGATATAGCTCTTTGGTGTATGTTAAGAAAACCACGTTAAGCTTGATAAATGAGTTTAGTGAACTCTTCTTATGAAAACCTACGAAATTTTTGTTTGGGTTCGATTTTTCGCTCATTTGTATTTTCCTCCGTTTTAAGAGACACATGGTTCGAGCCCTTTTAAATATTGTCTCAATTTTCTGTGAAAATTGAATGGAAAGGTAAATTCCGAGTCTGATTTTCATGAAAATTTCATTGAAAAACGAAATAGAAAGTAAAAAGATTGGGCTAATATATTATCTAGATTCTTAGTGAAATATTTGGCTCCGAAAAAAGCTAAGAGTTTTAAATCTAAAAAAATCATCTTATCTATGTTAGAAGAAGGAACAACGAATTCAGAACTAAAGAAACAACGGCTTATCTTCCTTGATAATCTAAAACTCTTATTTGCTATTCTCGTGATTTTTACACATGTTAGGGTCACCTATGGAGGGGAAGGATGGTGGTACTATATTTCCACGTTAAATGAGTCTAATCCAACTGATACTTTCACCCTTATATTCTTTTACATGACAGCCGGATTTGCGGGTATTTTTCAAGCCTCACTCATGGGATTATTCTTTTTAATGGGTGGTTATTTTACTCCTAAGAGTTATGATCGAAAGGGAGTCTCGGCATTCTGGAAAGAACGATTTCTTCGTCTTGGCATTCCAGTCCTTTTATATGTTGTGTTAATTAATCCCATTATTTTTTATCTCCTAAGCGCTGGAGGAATTCAACCCTGGAGTTCCTACCCAAGAATGCAAGGATCTTTTCTAGACTATTATTTAAGCAATTTTCAATCCTTAGAAAATTTTGTAGATTTTATAACAGAATTTGTTATTATGTGGTTTATCGTTGTTTTATTAATTTTTATTGCTGTTTATACAATTTGGCGTCCGATATCGAAAATTGACTCGATACAGAAACGCATCCCAAAAGAATTCCCCATCCCAAAATTCATCTATTTATTCCTTTTAGCTGTTTGCTTAGGATTTCTTTCTTTTCTAGTTCGCATAACCTTTTCCATAATCGATGTTCCGCTGGGATTACCATTAGCTTATATGATTCAGTATTTTATGATGTTTAGCGTTGGTGTAATCGCTTATCGATATGGATGGTTCGAACAGATGACTAGACATCATGTCAAAGTCTGGGTTATTACAATATTTGCTGCGGTTATGTTATTTTTTACGTATTTCTTTGTTTTTGTAGGAGTAGATTCAGATTATAGTGCTTTTTTTGGAGGACCCAATTTGAATGCTCTTATATTTGCACTGTTAGATAATATCGCTTGTATGGGGATGATTTTTATTTTAATTAAGATTTTTTACGCAAAATTCAACAAGCAAGGAAAAATACTAAAGAATCTAGCATCTAGCTCATATCATATGTACCTTATTCATCCATTCGTCGTTATTCCAGTATCTCTTGGATTTGCATTTATACCTGTTTCTCCTTTAATAAAACTAGCTATAGTCTTTCCTGTATCAGTCCTCCTTTGCTATCTTATAAGTCATTTTATCCTCCAAAAAATACATTTGATAAAACGCACAAGAGTTACTCAGAATAATTAGAAAATCTATATTGATTCAAAAGAAAATTGGGACAAAATTTTTTATTTATTTTGAATACAGCATAAGGACGTATCAATACTTTTATTTGTTACTTTACTATTATAATTATAGGGAAAAATCAAAAATAAGTTGAGTTTGAATTGACAGAAAGAAATTTTCAAGAAAAATTTCCAAAAAATTATTTAACATCCGTAGCGTGCGAAATTCGATTTGATCCTCTATTGATGATTCAAAACAAAATTCCCGAATTTCAAGAAAAAATACGTGGAGAACTTCCTTCGTATGGGTTTGAATCCACAATTCCTGTAGTAGAACCATCACTTATAAGTCAATTTAGCGGAGTTAAACAATGGATGTTTACATCAAAAGATAAAATTAAAACATTAAAAATATTGATTAATAGGATTGGATTTATCGTCTCAAAGTATTCCAAATTTGAAGAATTTTATGAAGAGATGGTAAAATACTTCAACGATTTTTTTAAAATCTGCGACATTGATGAATTTTCCAGAATTGGTTTACGGTATGTAAATGTATTTATACTAAATGAATTAGAAGATTCACAGCAGATTTCTTTAACAAAATTTTTTAATGTGGTATTAGATAAGGCAATACTGGAAGAATATAGCCCTTTTCAATTTGAGACAGCAATTAGGTGTGAAAAGGATGACAATACCCTTTTTCTTAAGAATGCATTAAGGGATGATGTTCGTGGTGAACCAAATTATATCATTGATATTGATGCGTTTAAGTCAGGGAATCTACAAAAAAAAGACATGGGAGATATTATTAAAGATTTACATAAATTAGAAATACAAGAGTTTCATAATCATATCACCAATGAGATTATAAATATATTGAGGAGTGATTAAAAAGTGAGTGATCGAACTAAGAATGATGAACTAAGACGTAAAATATTGGAAACGCTTAGAAGAAGAAACGACTTAGCACACACCATTGATGAAAGAACAGATATCTCAAAAGAAAGTTCTGATATTGAAGATAAGGAATTGGAAGAAACTGAATATACTGAATCTGCTGTAATTCCATCATTGCATACAATAGGTACTCCAGTTTCAATATTAGATAAAGAGGTGGCTTCCTTATTAACGAGAGAAGCTAAAATTTGGCACATATCTACTCCTAGTACCTCAGAATTGGATGAAATTAAGAGATATAGAGAAGACATAATTCATTTACAACAACAAAATAGAGTTCTTAGTCGAACAAACGACACTTTAACTAATGAATTAGCCGAATTAACTCATAAATATGCAAAGTTAGAAGAAGAAGCAATTTCAGAGATGAAGAAGTTACGGGAGGAAATTACAAAGTTAAGAGAAGAAATTAAGTATAATAATGAAATTAGAACATTGACGTTTAGTGTACCTGAATCATGGTTAGAAGAGGAAGGTAATGAAGAAGAATAATATTTTTTTTTAAAGAGGTTTAGAAATTGGAATGTACTAATATCTATGATTCTGAGATTGATACGGCTCACCTATATCAAGGAGATATATTTAAGAGATTTGACGCAGAATATGAGAAAAATGTTTTACCAATTGTAAACACACCAGAACTAGCATTTATGGTTTTAAACTACACATGTGACTTAATAAATACAAAAGATTTAAGCAATATATTTATTTGTCCAATTTGCAAACTAAATGTACTTATAGAGGAAACACTCAAGGGTTTGATATTAAAATACCCTAATAAGCGATAACAGAATATAGTTAAGGAGTTTAGTAAAATTATTACAAGAATTCTGAATTATGATCAAAAATTTCTTTTTTTTCTGACAAATACTTCAGAATTTGAAGGATCTCATGCATTTGCTGATTTATTACGAATAACCAC
>JAHLWH010000172.1 GCA_019058015.1 Promethearchaeota archaeon
CTGCAAGAGAGGTTTTAATACCTATTGCTTGCGGATACTATCTTTAAGATTTTTGCTTGATTCTATTGATGATGTTAGAAAGAAAGAGAAATCTTTTGAAGAAGAACATCCTTTATTAACTAAAGAACCCTCCATAAAAACATCTGTATCATTATCTTTAGAAGAAACTGAATTTTTACATAATTTAGGTTTAAAAGCAAAATCTACTGGGGGAGATAAAATACCAAAAAACATGATTATAAGAGGATTTGTTAAGGCTTTTATGGATGTTAAATTAGATGTAGATGGTTTAAAGAAAGATGATGATAAGATCTTGTTTGAAAGAGTAAGGGAGTTTATAAAGAAATAATAAATCAATACAATAAAAATTTAAAGCTGCATTCACCTTATAAGTTAATAATTCTTCTTATAACTTACAAATTAATATATTAATTGTACTATTAACGACATGGATTCATATTTTGCTCTTTGAAAGAGAAGTGTTATAAAATAAAGTCTATAAAAAAATTTATTTTTTTAAAAGTATATATCTTAAAATTAATCTTTAAATGAAATTATCAAAAGATAATATACTAACAATAATATCTTTTATAGTTATTTTACCTTTATTGACTACATTAAACCTTTGTTCCTTAGCATCAACTAAAACTTCCGAATTTACTGAATAAACTACCATTGGTATTACACTTGCCGAAAATAAAAAATCGCCTTCTTCACGGAAGGCGAGAGAAAAGAAAAAAAATTAAAAAGTTTATTCAAAGTTTTCAGGAGAAATTTTTAAAATAATAATATTATCAGAGGTTTTTCCGGGTAATGAATAAAATAGAATTGCTTTTGGCATTCCTTCTTCTTCCATTTTTTGTATGTAAATTTCAATTGTTTTTTGGCTTAATTCGGGAATTGTAGTTGCGAAACCTTTATGTGTTGGCACTAAAGCACCTTCATCTCCGAGATAATATCCCCATAGGATTTCACCATTTATATTCTGAATTCCCATACCTCTTAAACTATAATGGGAGGGGTTATAATCATCGTTCTTAAAAGTTATCGGGATTATTAGATATTCCTGTCCTTTTTTAATCTTATGAATCGTCATTGAAAAATATTTGTTTATACCAATTTTATATGGAAGAAAAAGGCAATCTTGTTCTTTTAAATGAGAATAAAAATCTTTTACCTCTATAGGTTTAAAAGTAGAAAGATCTATAGTAGTTAATTCTTCTTCCAAAGTCCTTGTTGAATAATATATTTTTAATTTTGTTAACGGAGCAGTATGAGGTATCTTAAAAGAACGAAGGCAGACGACCCATGTGAATCCAATGGGAGCTTTATCAATATTTATATCAGCATCTGGACAAAAATCAGAATATTGCCGTCCGAGATTTGGGCCAATCTTAATTTCTCCAGAACCAGGACAACCATAGAAGCGGTTCATATTATTTTTATCATAAATATTTTCATGATCATCAATCACTTCAAAAAAAAGTTCAAAATCAGGTTCTTCCGAAGTTTTTATTTTTCGAAGAGTAAAACAAAACATTACGTTGTCTATTTGTGGATTATGGTAGTCTTGCTTTCTTTCTATCTTGGTGAGAGCAATGCTTACATTTCCAAAAATAATTCCATTGGGTAGTGATTCTGCTTGATAAGAAGATGGTGGTATAAGTTCTGGCTCTGACTCATCTAAAGCTTCCTCTTCTTTAGATATAGATTCTGTTTCACCTACAACTTCTTTCTCCTCGACTAAAGCTGTTTTTCCCTCTTCAATTACTGCTTCTTCTTCAGCCTCTTCTGATTTACCGGTGCAGGCTACATTAAAGCTGAAGAATAACAGTAGGGTTAAAGCAGGAATAATGATGTAGAATATTTTTTTGATTTTCATTTTTACCACCGGCAAATAACGTTTTATTTTAGATGACAGGGAATATTTTTTTAAATTATAACATTGATAATTACCTGATGATAAAGTATATTTTAACCGTAAAATTTTTATTTATTATTACAATTGAAAAGTTTAGCAGTTTTCCAGTAATATAATAACTTAAAAGTCTAATAAAATACCTTTTAAGAGAAATAAAATCTTTAATTATTTGAAATGTACATTGATTGTAAAAGAGCAAAATTACTGAAACTTTTGTTAGCTATTACCTTATTTTATGATGATTATTATATTATACTAATTCAATATTTTCCATTTATTGTATTGATCTTATCCTTAATTATTTTTTTATTTAGTAATTTTTGCTACCAGTAAAGCCGTCTCTGTTCTTTATTCTTTTTCTGCCCTTAGAGAAGTTTCAGTATAGCTATAAGATCATCACCTAACCAGTCAAGCCTCTCTCTGTTCTCTTTTTCTATTTTCTCTCTCTTCTTGAATAGCCTGTCTATACTTTTAGCACGTAAAGGTAACTTTTTATATTTTTGCAACTTAGTTGTGAATTTTCAGCTTTCGAGCCGTTTTCACTAATTTTATTTGTATACTAATCGATTTTTTATAAAATATATTTAGTTTTGAACTGTTTAATGGTTAACAAAATTTCATGAATGAGAAAACAGGACATTTTTACTTTGCGTTGACAAATGCTAATATATATCTTGAAAAGAAGTTCATTCCTTACTATAACAGAGGGTGTTGAAAGTGAATATAAGAAGTTACCCGTTGATATTAACTTAGATCTCATATTCTCTAAGAAATATGTAAGAAAAGTTAATTTTGACAATACCATTAAATTTATGGGAGATATAATCCAGATACATACCTCTAAGTATATTTTGTCATTTGCCAAATGTTTTGTAGATGTATTTTTACTTGAATATAAAAGAATTTATGATCTATAC
>JAHLWH010000173.1 GCA_019058015.1 Promethearchaeota archaeon
GCATAAAGTGCGGTAAATGTGCAAAAGCTTGTTCTGTTCAAATTATTAAATTAATCCCCTATCCTAAGAAATTCGGATATTGTATTAAATGTTATAATTGTGTGTGGTTTTGCCCCGTAGATGCCGTTAAATCTCGAACATTTTGGATTTTTCATTTTTTTCATGAATTTCTGGGATATATTTATCACGAGATTCCAGAAACTAAGATATATGTATAAACATCGCATATTCATTCAAATCTAGATGTTTTTAAAAAAATCTGCAAAATTTTATTTTCATTTTTTTAATCTAATCATTTTATTTAAAGCAACTTGGCTCTAATATGATTTCTTTTTAAATGTGCTATTTTTTAAATCAATTGGAAAAAATAGACAACTTAAAGATAATAAGACGAAAAATTTTAATAAAAAAAAATTAAAAATAAAATTTTATAGAGGAATCATCATTAGGGTGCCGTTAATCCAATTAATGGCATAGATTCAACTAGATCATAAGCTATATTGATTTGATAGCGAAATCCTTCGATGGCTGACACCATTAGCAGGCGATTATGTGCCATATCCATAGCTTCTTTAACTTTTCCTGGTTGAACAGAAGATATGGTAATACTATGCATACCCTCTTGAACTGCCCATACCGCTGAGCGTACAACCGGCTTAGATATGGTTCTATCGTCAGGATATTTTTGCATTACTTCGAGATATATTTTTCCGATTTCCTCTGATTTATTTGGAGGTCACCAATGTTCTGTTATAATTAATACCAACTTTCTCAATTCCTTAATTTTTTTTTAAAAATCTGGATTACAATGGTGATTACAAAATATTCTAATTAAATATTTATATTTTACTTAAGTTTTGTATTTTTTTATAAAGTTTATGCGTAATAAAAATATTAAAGTTAAAATTGAGCATGGGCATGCTTCCCAGAGATCAGAGGATTATTCTTCGACAGCGTATTGGTACCAAACAGAACCTCACAAGAAATTTAAATCACTTTTACCGGTGGAAGAAAGATTGCCCAGAGAAGAACCAAAAGAGATAAATAGTGCATAATAAATAAAAAAGGAAGAAATTTTTTAATTTTTAAGAGCAGAAGTGAGTCGTTCCCTTTTTTGCTGATGAATTTCTTCTAATCTTACTTGAAGATCTTTTAATCTATCTCCATATAATGGATAAAAATATATAACAATTAAGCTGATTAATGAAGCAATAGCCGGAACTAAAAGAAACAGTATTTTAATTCCAAATAATGCTTCAGGGGTCTGAATTATTTCATCTTGTGCATAACCATAGGTAGTTAAAATTATTGTAGCAATTATTGGTCCAACACTTTGTGCTGGCTTAGTAAAAAAAGCATTCATACCAAGAAACATCCCTTCTCTGCGAGTACCTTGATTTACTTCATCTTCATCCATGCTAAGACTCATGATCGGTACAGTAAACACACCATATCCTCCAAAAAACGTTGTCCAGATAAAACCGAACCATATTAATGATTCTGTTATCGGATTTAAAATTAAAATAAATGTAATAAAAGCTCCTATAACTTTTAATATTCCAAATCGCAAAATAATTTTTTTCATGCTCCATTTAGATCTTAATTTCATACAAAGATAATTTGAACCATAGCCAATAAATAGAAAAACGCAAAAAAATAAAGCTATTGCTAAACCTGGATCAATACCAAGTATAAAAATATATGTAAAAAGGTAACTAAATCCAATAGAGCTATTAAATACACTGCAAAAATTATATCCGATAAAAACCAAGAATGATTTTAATTTAAGTGTTTCCTTGATGGATTTCCATAGAGGAAAAACTTCGTCTTTTTGAAATTCTGGCTTTTCTTCAGACGTTTTTACAACAATCCAATAACAAATAATTGAAACAATTGCAATAATTGTATTTAAGATTTGAAACCATGGAAATCCTGCTGCTTTAAAAATTGGCAAAATGAAAAAAAAAGGTAATACGCCAATTACAGCCCAAATTAAAACAAAAAAATTAATTTTATTACGTTCATCGATATCAGTGGTAATTTCCGGCATAAGAGCCATCCAACAGAGAACTACGAGGGTTAACATCGTATCATATGCACAAATACTCACTACAAAATGAATGAAAAGTAATATCTGATTTTCAGGACCTACAAATGGAAAAAATGTAAATATAAGAGTTAGCCCCCAGATTGGAGCCCCCCATTTAATATAAGGTAATCTTCGACCTCCCCACTTTTTTCGATCTGTTCGGTCAGAAAGTTGACCAAGTAGAGGATCGTTAATTGCATTAACAATAGCATATATTATTTGACCAACGATAAAATATATGGGTAATAGTTGTAAATCATCAAAGAAAAATTCAACATAATATAATGTGAAAACAAACCCAAGTAATGCCATAGGAATGCCACCAAATGAATATCCTAACATTTGTTTATAGGTGAGTTTCTCGGATTTGTTATTCTCCATTAATTATCATTTATTTATTTTTTAAATTAATATTTCTTATTTCATTTTGAACTATTTAATAATTATCAAGGAAAAAAATTTTTAAAAAAATTCTAAATATTAGTTTTCAATTAATATTTTTTTGCGTTTTCGAATAATCTTAAAAATTATCAACAACCCCACCGGGGCACTGCATGCAATAATTATTATAATTATAATAGACACAATAACTGGGTTTTCAACACCTGCTTTTAATGAATCAATTTCAACAGAACTTAATTGAACTAAAACATTTTCATTGTATATTAAACTCACTTCAGTTGGATTAGGTGTCATTGGTATGGAAAAAGTCGTAGTACTATTTATCCAAACATTTTCATTGAATAAAATTTGTCCATTTGCGTCAAATACCTGAAGTGGAATTTGTTGAGAATAAGGATAGTTATTATTTACTTCATTGAGATCTTCGACAGTAATATATAAAATGCTCTGATACAAATCGTAAATAACACTCGTAAAAACATAGCTGGGAAGATATGGATTATCAAACCAAGGCAAAAAGAACCAATCCAATGATGTCCCAATGATATCCTCAAAACACTGCTGTAAATCTGATAATAAAGCAATTTTATATTGATATCGCTCAAAATAGAGTTTTAATCCTGAGAAAAAATTCACATCACCGATACTATTACGAAATTTTTCTAAAATCAAGGGAGCTTTTTTATATGCAATATACCAATAAATTGTATAACACTCATATATCGATTGGTTTATCCTATTTGGGAGTACTTCTTCTTCGTAATATGTCCTCACTTCGTCGATATATAGTTCATGTTGAAAATATTTCCAATCAGAATGATATATCTCAGCATAATAATCTGTAGACCAACATGCGAGCATTTCATCTAAAAAGCCCCAATCTACTTCATCATTTCCCACAAGATTATACCACCATTGATGACTAGTCTCATGTGCGATAATTTTCTCGAGAAACCATTGGGGATAATCCCAATAATCAATAGATTCTGTTATATAAACTTGATTTGGATACTCCATACCGCCATAATATGTGTATTCCTCAACAATGTTAAATGTGGGATAAGGATATATGCCAAAGGTTTCATTATATAAGGTAAAAGCATTAACACCATAATTTAAAGCATTATCTTCCCAAATAGGTTTGGATTTTGGCAAGTAATAAGTCGAAATATTGACACCATTTACTACCTTAGAATCAACCTTAAACCATTTTGAAGTTGAAAATGTGACCTCTCGAACAGGATAAATTGTATCAAAATGATAAATTGTATAGTTGCTATTATTTATTCTTTCAGTTAAATTTCCTGTTGCTGCAACGACCATTTCATTAGGGACTTCAACAAATAAATGATAGTAAGCCATATCAAAATAGAATGGATCTCCTACCTCTAAATATGGATCTATATTCCAACCATCAAACTTATCATAAACACACGGCATGGGATAAAAACTTGAAAATTTATAAATTCGAGATTGGTTGGAATCTTCTCCGTGTGAATTTGCTCTATCAATACCTCCATCTGGTAGAATAGCATTAAATTTAATAATGAATGAAACCCGCTGAAATGATTCTAAAGTGGTGTCTAAAGTCACCCACATAATTTGATTTTTTGAATCTACTTCAAATGTGAAAGCGACATCGGGGTTATCTGCTTTTGCCACATTTAGAATTTCAATATTACCTCTTCTACTTTCAAACTCCATACCGGATAAATAGAGATGAAAGGGAAGTTTAGCAAAACTTACGGGATCATTATTATAAAAATCAACACTCAAATTTCCTTGAATAATTGAAGTGGCCTCATCCAATATAACAGATAGATTATAACTTGAGAAATTTCCCTCAATTGAAGCCATTTTGGGTAACTTAAAATTCTCTGTAGGAACACTTTCAGAAATTAGAATTTTCTCTTGTGAGGAATCAGAAAAATTAGGAAGGCAAATCATATAAAAAACACTGTAAATACTGAAAGAAGTAATTAAGATTATTAAAAACAATCGATATGCATTCTTCATTTTAAGTATCATAACTATAAGGTACCCAATATTTATTAACTTTATTTTATCTTTTTTAATTAACCTTGGTTCAGACTCTTTTTTTATATTCTTCCAATAACTGATCTGGAGAAATATATCCACGAATATTTTTGGGACCTTTAAAGTATATTGCCTTAGGCAGTAATTTAAGAAAAAGAGCATTTGTAGGACAATTTCGCATGCATCGAAAACAGAACATACATCTATTATGGTTAATGATGGGTCTCTCTTGAAAATTTATAGCTTTAGTAGGGCATTCTTTCTCACATGTTTTACATTTAATACATTTTTCTGAGTTAAATCCAAATAAGCGACTAAAAATGTTATAAAAAGGTCTTTCTAATACTTTAAAATAAGCACCAATTACTCTACTAAATGGCAAAGGTGTTAATGACCAATCCAAGACACCTTTTCCCATTCTAATTATTTTACCAAGTATAATACCAAATTGAAAAGATCTTTCAATATTTCTTCTTGACCACTTAACATATTTAAATAAATTAGTGTCAAATACTGAATCCCTTGTTGGAACTACTATTTCAATTGCTCCTATAAATTCAAAATTTTTTTGTTCTAGTATTTTCCTTATATTTTTAATTGATGGTCCAGGAAATCCAGCATTCGTATCGAATAAAAAGAATTTTATTTTTCTATTGACCCTTGGAATTTTTTTAACCCAATCTCTTATATTAGGAGTGAGAGACATGGCATAAACTGGGGCGCCAATTCCAAATGCCTTAAAAGTATTAAAATCTAAACTCTTTTCCTCTAAAGAATTAAATGGAATTAATTCAGTTTCAAAATTCGCGAATTTTAACCCTTCACTAATTAATTGAGCTATGTATTCTGTATTACCAGAAGATGAGAAATATACAATTGGAATTTTCATTATTTTCTAATTATTTCATAGTTTGTAGTAAAAAAAAATTTGGCGATTTAACAATATTCGCCTATATAGAATTTTTTTTTAATATACCCAACCAAGGAATCCGAGACATATTATATTAGCCAAAATAGCAAATCCATAAATGATTCCCAAAACCTTGAGTTTATTCTTATTATCTCTCATGTCATGTACCAAAAATGTAACAACATAGAAGTGAAAGTATCCAAGAAAGAAAATCAACCAAATCCCAGTGAAAGAGGCGTTCCAAAAGGGATATTCCCAAACTAAAAGTCCTCCAATATTCAAAAGAACTTCTATGAAAACACAAAAAGCTGAAAACCCTATAGCTAAGGCCCAGCGATTTGGAATTCCCAAAATTTTTGCATTTTTATCTTCTGGAAGTGCATTTGCGAAAACGATGCCTGCTATTAAGAACATGAAAACAATTTCAACGTTCCAACCCATCATTATCCGCAATGCGGTTTCCCCTGGTGTAGTCCAAAACGCTGAATGTTGTGTAAGATGATATACCCAACCATTCCAAGTTTCATTGATAAAATCCATGCCAAAAAGAGCCAGACCAGAATAAACAACATTCCAATTACCAGATTCACGTGCTTTCTTGATCTCGATAGTATAGATATATAAAACAATCGCAAGGAGGGGGATTACATACCATTTAAGCGTTGAAAGATCTCTAAGCCCCTCCAACGCCTGTAGTGAAGCTTCTGTACTCATATTTATCAAAACCCCTAATTTTTATTTAATAAATAATTTGTCTTAACAATTTATTTTATTTGAATTTTTCATTATTACTATATTAATTTTCACTTATTATTACTGAATTTTCCACCCCTCCAATTTTTTATTTTTATATATACAATCTAAAAATAGTATAAATAAACATAAAATCAAATTTAATTAAGGTATAGGAAATAATGAAAGAAAAAAAAGCTCCAAAATTAAAGAGGAATTAGATAAGAGAGGCATATCTGTTGAAGATTTACGTCAGTTTGAGGCATACGGAACAGCAACGATTTTCAAAGAAGATTTGGACATAGATGAGATTGTAGAATGGATCCTCAGTGGAAGGATTAATTATTACCAATTACCTAATGATGAATTTATAGAAGAAGTAGAAAGGAATTATTGTGAAAGTGGAAGTGAAGAATGGTTTTATAATACATATTTAAATGATTTAGAGAAAATAGTAAAAGAACAAGGAAATTAATTTTTTATAAATATTAATTAAAAAATTAGCGAATTCTACATTAGTGTAGATTAATATTTATTATGCAATTAATTTGCATAATTTATTTTTTAATTCTTTTTTTTCAGTTAAAGGAAGATTTTTTGAATCTTTTCCCATTGTATCGTAATAATCGAGAGGTATATTTTCTGAAAGTGAAAGAATTAGAATTATTGCATTTTGAATTAAATTCTTAATCTCAATTAAATTACTTGATTTTTCTTTCTTCTTAAATAATTTCATAAGTTCAATTATCATTGATTCCTTCCATCTCTCTGTTTCTTCTGCGTTTCTATTTTTCGAAGAAAAAAATTGAAGGATTTTATCATAATAATCAATCTCCGAGAAATTATCAAAATCACTCATTTTTAATTGTATACCTCTTCTAAACCCTATCATAATTCTTCCATTTAAATTTCGATAAAAAAATATGATTTTTTTATAAAATTGGAACTATAATTTTCTATCAAAATTAATATATTCCAATTTTTGTCCTCATTTTTATAATATTTATAAAGTAGGAAGAAATATTGGACATCCAATTTATTAAATAAGGAAAAAGAAAAGAACTTAAATAATTACCAAGATATCTTTATTGCCTTTTCGGGGCATGCTTTAACACAATAGAAACAGCGTGTACAAACAGAGGGCCATACTGGTGTGATTCGCCAATGTTGTGGATTATATAGATCCTCTTCTTTATAACCTAACGCTTCGTGCATTAAAAAGACACATGGATCACATACTTCAAGACATTTATGGCAATCTCTGGGGTCGACCTTCCCATTCTCTCCACATTTTGAATAATCAATTCTTATTTTTGTTTTACTCATATAATCACCTAGTATTTTCCATCAAATCCTGGATATTCTTCTCGTGGAATAAGGCGAAGTGCATCATTTTTGCATGCATGACGGCATATACCGCATCCAAAACATTTATCATAATCTATTATAACTCTATCTATTGAGGGAATATAGCGTATAGCGCTGAATTGGCACATAGATACGCATGCTTTACATCCCTCGCATTTATCTTGGTCTAATTGGATAATATATTCTGCTTTATAGACTACATTCAAATCGAAATTATTTCTAAGACGAAGCCCGCCACATTCAGGGCTTTCACACGAGCATATAGCACATATATAGGGCACCGGCTGAAACCATACGGAAGCTATATATCCCTTTTTGTTATGCTCTTCCAATCTTTGCATAGCTTCTTCACGATCAATTCGTACTACTCTATTTTTAGGAATAAAACGGGGAAGTTTCTCTATAATCTCGGATAATATGCCAAAGTTGATACAAACTGCTTCTTTTTTTCCCCGCTGCATCCAACGGCACATACAATAGTTTTCAATTATTGGTTCGGCCGCTAGCTCAGAAAGAATTATTTTTCCATCTTCTAAGGGAATAACCTGCCCAAAATGACCATCAGCTCTCATTGGATTTCTTTTTTTCGTCTCTTCTTTGTGAATCATCCGCTCAACTACCCAACGGATTACTCTCCCTATAATAGGCATTTTAAGTTTATATCCCAGACCTATAGAAGAAAGTCCCATTATCTTTCTAATAAAAACCGTCTCAAAATTCATCCACTGCTCTGTTAAATAATCTTCTAAATTTAAATCCTTGGCAAGTTGATCGGAATAATTTTTGGCGTTCATATACCATTTCTTACCCGCTCCATGTTTCATACACCAATCACACATATTAAAAAAGCCTCATTTATTTATTTGTTAAATTCTTTTTTATTATTAATTAATTTGTAATAACATCAACTTCAATCTATATAAAGATTTCTGGAACTTGAATCAATTAGAATAAATTATATCTTTAATATCTTCAAGTCTCCTATAAGTAATAAGATGTTGCATAGGAAAAGATTTTTTCTATGCTAGATTTCATGGCAATCGATAAATATGGAAGGGAAAAAAAATTAATCGAATTTAACAGTGCGTAAATACTCTGCCATGCCCGTTCCAATTTCACCTGTGTCAATAGATTCCATAATAACCATCTGTTCAAATAATTCAGTATTACCTCCTGGAAACTCTCTTGCAAATCGTATGTGACTGTTTTGTTCCATTCGTTTTGATTTGATTGAATATGATTTTCCTTCGATATCTGTGATAACATACATTGACGTAAGAGGACTTTGAAATTGATCAGCATCATTAATAGTTTTAATTTCCAGCTGAGCTAGTGGAGTATTACCTTTATCATTTGCAATATACCCTGAAAGGTTAACTTTTTTCTTTTCATAATCTTTTCGGAATGCGCATGACCATTTTTTGAATTGGAAATGACCGGCGAACCATTTGTCAAATTGATGCCAATCTCTATACCCCCAACTTTTATCTCGTTCACCAAAACCGCGAATCATCCTGACACTCTTATTTCTATACTTCATTTCACCTGTTACTATTCCTGACGCTTCAAAATGTCGATGCCAAGACCCAGAGGAATCTTGTCCAAAATCAAAAGGTGAAAATCTCGTTTCAAAAGTCAAGTTAAATTCGAATTTTCTACATTTATAATCTATCTCCCATGTTTGGAGGGGTTTAATCATTTTATAGGTTAATTTATTATCTCTTAACATGATAGTAATGTCATCCACGTAATTTTCTAAAGAGGGTTCCTTGTAATAAACTTCCATTTTGTTGTCCAAGAAAAGAACAAAAACAAGTTCTCTTTTTTTATCGTTAGGTAATATTCCAATTGTAGAAAAACCTGAAATTTTGTTTTTAAAGTCCGCCCAATTGAAATAATAAGATTCTCTCCATTTTAAATCGTTATTAGGTTTGTGGAGTAGTTCAAAATCTTCTGATAATGTAAGATTCCTTTCTTTTAGAGTCATTTTAATTAATCCTCAGGTAGGAGATATAAGGAAGGTCCGTCCTTAGCCACTTGTCGCTTACTTCTGAATAATCTAGGTATGCCAGGATCAAAATCGCTTTCCATGAAGATTGGAATGTATTTATTCATCGTTCGTTCTGTGAGTTCCCAGTTTATTTGGTCTGTTATACCCACAAAATTAGTATACCTCGCATATCCATAGCAATAAGCATATGCTCCCGCGATTAAACGCTGTTTCCTATCCCATTTTGAGAATTTAAGAAATAATTCTTTATTAGCTTTCACCGCATAATCACTAAATGCATCTAGGACATCAAACTCAATAGGTTTCACCTTGGTTCCATCTCGTGTAAATAAAGCAACACCTGTTATATTTTCTGAGAAATTGAGAGGAGTAGTAGTCATTGTTGCGAAGTCATCAAATTTTGCATCTACATCTTTTAATCTAAATGCAAAAGCGATATTACTAAAAGGTGCCTTTGCTTCAGTAGCCGACCATGGAAAGTGTGGTTTCTTACCGTCATATAGATGCATAATTTCTTTGAAGATCATAATTTCATTCTCACTGATTCTATAAGGTCCGTGGTCACATATTTTTGCTCTTGCTTCACATTCATCAAGAAATGAGACAACTTCAATATTCGCCATTACTTTCTTAATCTCTACAGCCTTTTCACTAGTTACATCTATGATTTGATTTATCGACCATTCTATATCAGGTTGATTTAAAACAATATTTATCTTATTTGAATCATAAACAGTCAGTTTTTCATCAAGGAAATATGAAGAAGCTAAACATTTCCAGAAATCAAGAATAAACATAGTTTGTTCCCTCTTCTCTCTAGTTTCATTTTTTGGATCTCCATTATTTCTCTGGATTTCTCCCATCCTGCCAACCATATAATATAACGGAATATAGAACAGAGATAATGCATGGAGTTCTGAAAGAATCTTTCTACTCTCTTTCCCCATACGCTCTGGTGTGGTTTTTTTAGATACTTTTTTTAAAATATCATAAAGCATATCATAGGCATTATAAAAAGAAACACAAACATAAGCAGTTACTGGAAACAGTTGTGATTCCAAAAGACCTCTTTTCTTAACTTGGTAATCTATAATTTCAGAAATATGAGAAATGAGTTCATTTACTTCTTTGATATTCATATTAACACAAATCTAAAGTTTTGAAAATATATTATAATTTTAAACTTATTATTATTTAACTATTTATTTAACTAAATCTCGGAATTAAATGATTAAGATTTTCAAAAAAAAAACCCAAGTTTTTAATTGTATTTTTTTTTGAATACAAATTCATTATTTCTTAGAAAAAGATTGTAGTATTATATAGAAAATATTATATAGTTAAAAAATATTAAATTTCCTTGAACAATTAATTTCCTTTTAAAAAAGATGTAGTTGCAAGGGAATACATTATTAGTAAAAAAAAAATCTAATATTGACTGAATTTTACATATAGATATTCCATATAGGTGTAAATTTAATGGGATCAGAAAAAAGAGAATATATAAAAATATCTAAAGAAAAATATCACATACTTGTTAATAGTATAGTAGATGTTATTGTAGAATTAGATTCAAATGGAACATTTATTTTTGTAAATTCGCGGTTTTTTGATTTTTTCGGGTATCAACGGGAGGAAATTATTGGAATGAATGCATTCAGTTTCGTCCATCCAGAAGATTTACCAAAAATTGCAAAAAAAATGAACGATGCAATATATTCAAGAGAAACAATAGAAGTTGTATATAGATCACGCCATAAAGATGGTCATTATATTCCAGTCCAAGCGAGAGGAGGGATGTATAACGATAATGGAAAAATTAAATTTATTGGAGTTATTAGAGACTATAGCACACAAAAAGAAGAAGAACAAAAAATAGAAGAATCCCAAGAAAATTATATAGAATTATGTAAAATGTTAGAACAAAAAGTCTCAGAAACAACAATAGATTTTAAGGAATCAGAACAAAAATTTCATCATTTATTTGAAACTTCTCCATTTGCGATATTTCTACTAAAATTTATAGGTATAATTATAGACTGCAATTCTGTTGCTGAAAGATTATTTAAAGTTAAAAAAGATGAAATGATTGGCAGAAATTTTCTAGAACTGGCAGCATTTCCTTCAAAAGCATATACTAAGATTGAGAATGCTTATAAAAAGTTGTGTAGAGGAGAAAAGTTAAATCCTATTGAGATTCAAATTCATACCAAAGATGATGAATTAATTTGGGTGAATGTTATAAATACTTTAGTTAAATTACACAATGAAATCCAAATTCAAGTTATAGTTCAAGATATTTCTGAGCGAAAACTAACTGAAAAGGCTCCACAACCTTCAAAGCAAGAAATTCCGTAATATTATAAAGTTTTATGCATAAAAAACTTTATTTTGGAAAACACACAATTAGATATTCCCAGATTACTAAAAATGTAATCCTAATTATATTGAGTTTCGAGGCCGTTTATATTTATACGGCTGTAGTAGTTCAAAAAAAAAAATTAACAACTGCAGCTATCATCATAATTAGCAATTTCAATTTTATCTTTACTCTTCCGTTTCTGGATTACATTCCATAAACAACCACAACCTTCTATTTCTTCCATAATAATCGCTTGTTCTGGACAATTCCGCATACAAGCGCTACATTCTGTGCAAAGGTTTGGTCTTGAAATTTCATATTTATTATTATGACCTTGATGCGGAAGACCAAAGGGACATACTTCTGCACAAATACCGCAGGATGTGCAAAGTTCTGGAACAATAAAAATTTTAGTAATAACTTGAGGCTCACTGCTACATGTTTGATTTTGGTTAATATCACTCATAATTCTCATGTTTTTTTTTCTATATTAATATTAATCCAATTGTTGATAAAATTATACCTAATATTAAAAAAGTTAAATTTAAAATTCTAAAAATAGGATATTCGTCATAGATTTCCCGAGGGCTCGTTGCCATCGTAGAACCACTAAATGACATCGTTGAAAAGAATGCTAACCAGAAAATAAAACAAATATTTAACAAGACAAATATAATTGATTGATGTACGATCAATAATAGGAATCCTAAACATAAGACATTTATTATTCCAATCACTACACCTTTTATAACAAACTTCCGTGTAAAATTAGTTAGCGGAAATAATATCGACAATAATCCATTGGTGATAATTACACCAATCGCCAACTCTCCTACAATCCATAACATATCTAACTTGCCAAAAACCAATAAAAGAAGTGCAATTACAGCTAAAACTATTAAGAATATTTTTCGAAATAGAAAAGTTGTGTGTGAAATACCCGCTCTTAACCGGTGAGAAAACGTGAATTTTGCAAGTTTCATTTTATCTGGTTTTCTAGCTGGGTGTTCTTTCAAATACTGTGGTAAGTGCTTTGACCAAACAGGACCATATTTAATTTTATATGGAAAACTTGATGATTGTTTATGAAGAAGGGGAGCTGAGACACCACCAGCAGATAATTGTGGAAGGATTAGTGTTTTTTTATTTGAAAATTTTTGAATATTAGTTGCTTGAACAGCTTCAATAAGTTGTTCGTTTCCAAAATCTCCTCCCCGTGCAGCACACCAGACATTTATGCCACGTGAGTCTACACATAACACCCAAGCATCAATTCCCTTGAGGTCATTCATAACTCTAATATATGTATAAATATAATTTGCTGTTACAATTATTGGTGATTCATTAGTCGGATTACCCGATCTATAAATACCTGGTTCGATTGAAACATAATCAGTTTGGCCCGTAAATAAACATCGGATTATTTGAAATTTTGCCCGAACTCCTGTGAAAGTTTTTTGTAATGGCTTATAATATCCAGGTTCATTATTAGCATTTTCATTAATTTTTTGTAATTCAATTACTCGAATCGCTCCATGATTCCATTCCTCTTGTGCTACAATTTTAAAGCCTATTGGTTCAAGGTAATTTAAAAACCATCTTAAAATAAAAGTACCTCCAATTTTAAGCCGCCGTAATTTCTTTTTATACCACCATCGTCTAATTTTGAAAAACAATTTCCATATTCCAGAAGGGACAAATTCTGCCGCAATAATTAACCTTCCATTAGTTTTAAGAGACTTCCATGCATATCGAAGTAATAATTGTTGCTCAAATGAACGGAGTTCTGAAAGTAAGAATTTGCTTACAATAACATCTTTTGAACAATCTTCAATTTGCCAATCGCTTATGGAGCCAACTTGATATATTAACTCTCTACTCGAAATTGTAGAATAATTACGCATTGCATAATCTATCATTTTAGAATTTATATCAATAGCTAATACATTATTTCCCTTTAATGCCATCTTAGATGCAAGAGTGCCTGTTCCACAACCGACCTCTAAAATAGATTCATCAGAATTAATTCGGTCTAAAATCCAGTCTTGAACTTTAAGATTTATTCCTTTAGTAAGAGTTGTAAATTTTGAGTCATAAGTATCCGGTTCTTCCTCGAGCTTACGCATATAGACAACAGCCATATTACAAACACTTATTAAAAGGGTATTTTTTTCTGATTTGATTTATTTTAAATTAGATTTAAACATTTCATTAACATAAAAATACCTTAAAAACTTCAAACTTCATTTTCTATATTTTTTAAGTCTTTTATTGTATTCATTTTCGATATCATTGATAAAATTTAAGACTTTCTCATCCTCGATTTTATTGTATTCTAATGTACATTTTATCAATGCACGTAAATGTATAATTCCTGCTATTTCTTTATCACAAGTTCGTCCAAATCTTGGCGCTCGACATTCATAACATACATTTATTGCAAAATTTTGTAATATCTCCACAGTAATTGATTTACCTCTAATAAAATTGGCTCCAGCACGTGAAGAACCACAGGGATAACTTCGAATTACCTCTAATTCGACAATTTTACCCTCCAACACATTAGATTTATAAAGGGGACGCCCAAAATTTTTAGCATATTCGTCAATTTCTAAAATATTAGTGTTAGGCTCAATGGAACACATTGTAGGGTATGCAAATGTTCTTGAATTTAACTCTTTTGCTTGTCGCATAAAACCATCTCCAAAACTAATCCCAAGAATTGTAGGTTTTCCTAGTTCTGCGAGGGCTAAAACTTGATTAGGGTGCCTTAAATAAGAAATGTAAAGATCACATTCAGGAATATTTAATTTATAATCATTTAAAATAATATTCGTAGGGATTTCCTCAATTTCGATCCACGTACATGGAAAAATTTTACTTATATTTTCATAAGCTCGATCTCCATACTTTCCATCTGTTAAAATGCCAATTTTTATCAATTTCAAATTAGCTTCTTGTAAACTTAGAGTCGATTTAGAATTTATTTTTTTAAAATAAAAAAAAAATATTTTTTATAAGGGTTTCACAGCATGAATTTTAATACTTGAAACGGTGTTGTCAAGGTCCTCCTTTAGTTTCTTGTCTAACTCTTGATTAAGGTATGAACTAATAGCAAAGAATGATTCTCCAACAATATTTACTTCATGAAATCCAGCTTCTTTTATAGATTCTATATACTGGTTCTTTAGAACCGCACCAGCAACACAATTAACATACGCGTCATAATTATTTTTAATGAAATCAGGTAATTCTCTTAAAAGCACTATATCTGATACCATCAATCTTCCCCCTGGCTTTAAAACCCTAAAAGCCTCCCGAAATACTCTCTCTTTTTCGGGTGAAAGATTAATCACACAGTTAGAAATAATTACATCTACTGAATTATCTGCAGCTGGTAAATTTTCAATTTCACCGAGTCTAAATTCTACATTGTCAAAATTTTCCTTCCTTGCGTTTTCTCTAGCTTTATCAATCATAGACGCTGTCATATCTACTCCAATGACTTTTCCACTTTTACCAACCTTATTCGCTGCAAGAAAGCTATCAAAACCAGCCCCTGATCCGAGATCTAAAACATGATCTCCTTCCTTTAATGAAGCAAGAGCTACCGGATTTCCACAACCAAGACCTAGATTAGCTCCTTCAGGAACACTTTTGAGATCTTCATCCGTATATCCAATTGTCTTACTAATATTTTTATAATAAGTATCACTACCACAGCAAGAACTGGTTGGAACACAACAACTACTTGATTGCTCCGCTATTTTTCCATAACTTTCCCTTACAATTTTTTTAACATCTTTTTCTTCCATTTTTTTTCCCTTTTTTTATTTAAGTATAAATAATCAATAAAAGTATATAAAGGTTCCGAACATTTCGGATCCGAACAATTATATAAAAATTAAATTACTCTATTCAAAATGACCAGGATTATTAACATTTTTCCAATCCATTTAAATCAAACGAATTAGATAATTTATTTAACAAAGAGGTTAATTGCTCTAAATCTTTAGATGTAAACCCTTCACAACAATTCTTTAAAATGATCTTTATTGGGGGTGTTTTACTTTTTATTTCTTTTCCTTTTTCAGTAAGTTTAACAAGAAGGCTTCGTCTATCTTCAGGGTTATTTTCTCTATATACTAAATCATTTTTCTCCATAGTATCAATTATTCCTGTTATAGTTGAGGGGGAACAACAACACGCAGATGCTAAATCTTTAAATTGTTTACCGTCAGATTTCCAAAGTTCCATTAAAATAGAATATTGAGGAGGAGTAAGATTTTCACTTTTAACAACTCGACGTTGTAATTTTTCATATTTTTTATTTAAAATATTAATCAATTGAAAGATTTCAGAAAAATTTAAAGTTTCACATGTGCCATTTTCGCAATTGAAATCATGTTCCGACATAATATTTTCACCATATAGTTAGGATTGAAATTATTTATATCCTTAATAAATAATTAGCTTTAATCCTTATTATTCTTTTCGTTGTATATCAGTTATTTCAAAAGTATAAATAAGATAAATCCAGACTCTAAAGATTTATATGTATGAAACACATTAGAGTATTTATATGGATAGCTTTTAGATCATGATAATTCGCACGAATAATAATAAAATCTTCTTTCATTGATTAACTTGAAAAAATAAGAGGTATTCTTAAGAAGTATTAACTTTTCAAAAATCTTGACTGGTAACAAAGAAAAAAAAAATAATTTATTTAGAGGTGCGATCCTTTAATTCTACACTATAAACCAAGTCTTTATTCATATCTAACTTAATTAGACTTCTTTATTCTCTTTCAATAAGAATTTGAATTTACAAATATCATCTCCACCAGGAAAGCGTTTAATAGGAATTATTTTTCCATTTACACCCATAGCTTCCAACCATCCTCTGTGTCTAAAGTTACAGGCACATGAATATTCTAATTCACCTTTAGATTTTTTCACTTCTTCCCAAATGAAGCATTTTTTGACTATAGCCACACCTTCATTTTCAGAATGTACAATAAATTTGAATTTCATAATTTTAGGAATAATAACATCCATGAATGTATTCATGATTTTAAAAATTTCAGGAATTGAATTAATCGTCCCCTTTTTAATTTTTAATGCATTTAAAATATATTTAGCTTCAATTTTACCCATTGAGAAAACTACTTTTTGATTTAAAAGATTAGCTTCTTGAATTCCAAACTTTCTTTTTGTTTTTAAAAACCATTGACCATCATGTCGAGCCCAGCAAATTTGAAGTAGAAATTTCTGTGTTTGTAGAGGGATATTATATTTTTCCTTAAATAATAACTCCATAATCTCATCATCTCAATTTTAATATTAATTAATTTACATTTGTTCCTTCATTGAAATAAAATCTGAAATTTCTAAAACATACACCATTTTTATACATCATACAACCATCTATTTGTGGAGTTATGCTATATTTTATTCCTAATTCCTCGAACCATCCTTCCAATCTATCAAATATTCCACATTTATACTGGTTTATAATACCTATACGCTTAACTCCATCATAAGCAAAACATTTATTCATAATAAAATTTAACTCATTATTCGACGGAAACTCATAAGTAAAATCCATAAACTTAGCTTTAACTACATTAAATATTTTATTAAGAAAATTTTGAAGATCTTTAAACTTCTCAATCTTGCCTATATTAAACGCTTTTTTCAATCTTTTTAATTCAATTTTAGCCATAGATTTTACCGCTGCTTTGTTTATCTTATTAGCTTTTTGGATCCCGCAATTTTTAACACTATGGAAAAACCACATACCATCGTGAGTCATCCAATTTTTTATTAAAATTTCTTTTAATTCTTTCTTATGAAGTGACTTCATTTTTTCATTTACACTATTCTATTTTCAATTTATTTTTTAATTTTCCAATCTTTTACTTTAAGAACGATTTTACAGATATCATCTCCATCTTTAAGACATTTCAAGAGTTTTTCTTCAACTTTAACACCTAATGCTTTATACCAACCAGAACGCATAGCAAAACAGCCACATTCGTACTGATCTGAAACCCCAATCTTTTTAATATTTTCATAGACTCCACATTTTTCGATGACTCCAATAAGAGATGTCTCAGACTCGCGTTCAAATTGGTAAATCATATTTGGTGGAGGATAGTAAAACAACACAGTAGCTAGGCATATTGCCTGAAGATCTTCTATATTTTTTACCTTTGGTATCCCAAGAGCATTCATTATTCTGTACATCATAACTTTCCCCATATCACTAATGATCGTTTTATTAAGTTTATTACCCATTTCCCACCCCAATTCTCGAACTATCGCCATTTGACACCTTGCGTCGTGAGACATCCAGTTTTTTCTTAGTATTTCAATTTTCTGCTCCTCTGAAATATAAGATAGAAGTCTTTTCCCTTGTTCCATAAAACTCACTTTTATTATAATAATTTTAATTGTATATTTTTCGAATATGATAGAGTTTTAGATTTTTAAAATATTTCCGATAAATAACAACTTTATTTAGGTTGAAACTGAAAAAAAATAAATAAAAATTCATCTTTTATCTAATATAGTTTATTATTCTTCGACTGAAAACAACCTTTCTTTAGTTGAAAAAAAAGTGAATATAATTGTCAAAAAAAATAATAGTAGAATTGAAGGAATTTCTAAAAAATTCCAAACTTTCGAATTATGAAATTAATTCTTATATTACATTATTACATTCAGATATTTTAACAGCCCGAGAAATATGTGGAAAATCAGGAGTTCCTAGTGGAAGAATTTATGAAATATTAGAAAAGTTAAAGGAGTATGGAATGATTGAAATTCAAGAATCTCGCCCTAAAATGTATAGATCAAAATCTCTTAATTTAGCATTACATAACATAATTTCATATCAAAACAATGAGAACCAAAGAAAAGTTTCATTTTTGTATGATCAAGCGAAAATTTTAGAATCTAAGTTATATGATTCAGATTTTTTGATCAAACAAGATTCTTCGAAAATTTTTTGGTCAACCGCTTTCGGAGTTCCAGAAATATTTTCATTATATATAAACAATTTTAATGATTTAAAGGAAGAATTATTAATGACTGGATTTTTAAACGAAAATACAATAAAGGTTCTTCCATATGCTAAAAATTTTTATGAAGGAATCATCAATGCTTTAAATCGTGATGTTCAAGTAAAATATTTATGGAGTTTAGAGCATGATGATAGACCACTCTCAAATGAACAAAAAAATAGAAACAAAACACTCTATGGAAATTTGATTAAAAAATTTAAGGAATTATATAATATATCCTCCGAAATGGATGGATTGGAAATGAAATTAATTCATAAAAAAATTCCAACGTATTATGATATTTTTGATAAGAAGAGAATAATGATCAAGCTACAAAATCCATTAAATCCATCCCGAATTTTTGCCAGCTTGAACATTTTAGATCCAAATTTAGCAAAAGAATTGAAAAAAAAGTTTCTCTCCATTTGGTTATTTGAGTCTATTAAAGGATTTCCAGAAAATGAATAACCAAATTGAAAAATAAAGAAAAAAAAAAGGAATTTTTAAAAAATTTAAATTTTTTTAAATTAAATTTATAATGTACTAATTGATAGTTCCATATCCGATAAGGTTAATTTCTTTCTACCGGCGTGTCGGCAAAATTCTAGAGCTTTACAAGTGACTGTTTTTGCTAATTTTTCAAGATATCCAATTAATGCGTCTACTGCATCTTTTGCAACCATTTCAGCGCCATTATTCTTCATAAGTGAGCGGATTGGGCTCCATGCAAATACTTTTTTGGCCATAATTTATTTCCTCCAATTTTTTAATTTTAAAATTTTTTAATATTAAATTTTAAGGTGTTCTATTTATCATTTCTTCTTTCTCATTAATAAATGTTGCGATAAATAGTAGTTTGGTTAAAATTTTTGATGCCTCGACAAAAATATTGATTTTCTATAAGTATGATGCTGGAAACATCTCTGAGCCATTAAATCAGAGATCTCAAACTAAAATTAGAAAATTGAGAATATGAAAGTCGACTAAAAAAAATGATGCCATAAACTCCTACTAATCGTTAAAGAAATTTAAAAATTCACAAATAATTATTACAAATCTTCACGAAAATAGCCTAAGAAAAAAGATTTTAAATCTCTAAAATTATTAATGTTCTGATAATCCTTGTTTAAAATTATTTGCGAATATTCTAATTAAAATTAGGTTTTAGATTATTTATTGTAGAAAAATTATTCTTAAATCTTGAGATTTAGTAGTTAATTAATTCAAGCAAGTCAGTAGTCATATGCTTCTTTTTTTAAGGTTTAATTTTCCTTAAAATTTGAAAAAAAAAAGAGATATAAAAAAAATTACAATTGAGTGCCGCAATGGAGACAGAATTTTGCGCCGGGATTAACTTCATTGCCACATTCAGGACAGAATATGCCTTTTTCTATTTTTGTGGGGGCTTTTGGTGTAATTACATCTCCTAAATTTTGCCCACAATTTTCGCAAAATTTGGCTTCTCCACTAACCTTTGCACCACAGGATGGACATTTAGATATAATTTTCATTCCGCAATTATTGCAAAATTGAGATGTGCCTTCAAGCCTTTTCCCGCACTTTGGGCAAATTTTTATACTCTGCTTAGTAAAATATTCAATCGTTGTAGCAACAACGGCAATTGATACTCCAAAAACGGGAAACCACATCCAAAACTGCCACACTCCGAAAATAGTCACTGTAAGCATGATCATAACAATTATAACAATAATTAATGCTGTACATGAACCAATAACTGCTTCTCTTAATTCAAATTTAGATTTAATTTTACTCATAAAATTTTCTCCTTTAATTTTAGATAATAATTTATTTAATTATTTTTAAATCTTCTATGAACCGATTTTTATCAATAAATAATTGAGTTATTTGCATTTTTAATTGTTCTAATATACTTATTTTTTAAATAATGTTCTAAAATATTATTATTAGGTGTGTGAATTAATATGGAAAAAAAAAAGATTGCTATTATTAAGGGGGATGGTGTTGGTCCTGAAGTTGTGAATGAAGGATTAAAAATTCTCAAGATTATTAATGAATATTCGGATTTAAATATGGAATTTAATGAGGCTCCTGCAGGTGGGTTCGTCTATAAAACCTACGGGGAAAGTCTCCCTGAAAAATCGTTAAACATTTTAAAAAAGTCGGATGCAATTCTTTTTGGTGCGATAGGATTACCTGATTTACCAGCAGGTGTTGCTGAGCTTGCAATCTTAAAAATAAGGCAAGAATTTGATTTATACGTGAATCTCCGACCCATTAAATTATATGAAACTGCAATTGATTGCTGTCCGTTGAAAAATGAATATATAGGAGATGGAATTGATATGACTATCGTTCGAGAGAATACTGAGGGCTTATATGCAAAAATTGGGGGAATCTTAAGGGATGAAATTGCTTCAAATATTATGCTTTATACCCGTAAAGGATGCGAGAGAGTTATCAAATATGCTTTTGAATATGCAAAAAAAAGAAATCATAAAAAAATCACTTCAGTTGATAAAGCTAATGTCTTGGCATGCAGTCAGTTGTGGAGAAAGATATTTGAAGAAATTGGTATGAAATATTCTAATATTGATAAAGAGAACTTCTTAATTGATGCATTTTGTCAATGGATAATTCGCAAACCATATACATGTCAAACTGTAGTTACTGGTAATTTATTTGGAGATATTATTAGTGACGAGGCTGCTTATCTTTTAGGAAGTCTGGGTATGGCATCAAGCGGTAATATTAATCCTGGGCAATTATCAATGTATGAACCAATTCATGGTGCTGCTCCTGATATTGCGGGTCAAGGAATTGCAAACCCTGTGGGAACAATATTAAGTGTAAAATTAATGGTTGAAGAATCTTTTCAGCGGAAAGATTTAGGTAAGGATATTGAGGATTGTGTAGAACAAGCCTTAGGTGAAAGTAGAACCATAGATATTAAATCAGATAAATTAAAAACTCTGTCTACAGTTGATATGGGCAATTTAATTACTAGAAAATTAAAAGAAAGGTTGAAAAAGTAAATAATTTAGTTATGATAGTGTTTGAAAAAAAATTTAAAGAACTATTTCAAAAAATTACTCATTTTTATAAAAAAGAGCTTATTGTACTAATCCAAGTATTGAATTGATCCAAAAGTTCCAATCGGTATTCAGTAGTTATTTTAAAGAACAACAAAGAAATCATCTTTTTCTCAAGATATTCATTCAAGTTAAATTCTTCGATGAGTCGAGACCAAACTCCCGTTTGAGTATGGTCTTCGGAAGTTCTTAAGCCTATTAATACACTCGTATTTTCATTTATCTTATCTAAACCGTTAATTACTAAATTTCTCCATTCCAAATCAATGGATTTCTTATTTCTTGCATCAAATATAAATAAAACTCCATCAGAGTCTTCAATTTCTCCAATATGATTGATATAATTTTTAATAATAACTTTATCATTAAATGAATAAATTTTTTCTAATTCTTCATTTTTAACTATACTCATTTCGCCCAAATCTCGAAATTCAGTAAACAATTGTAAAGCAGGATTCCAATATTTATTTAAACCAATAAATGTTAAAGTTAATTTACCTTTTACATCAATTATATTATTAATTTCTGAAATTAGATTTTCTTTTACGATTCTCTCCTCTTCCAGTTGTGATTTTACTATATAGTGATAGGAGATTAAAGAGAACGCATCCTCGACATTTTCCCCTGTTTTTGCACTAGTCTCAATATAAGAAGCTTTTAGCTTATTTGCTAATGAAACACCTTCTTGATAAGATATTTTTCTTTCCTTACTTAAATCTGTTTTATTCCCCACAATAACAACCGGAATATCTTTACTAATAAAACCTTTCAATTCATCGTACCAATTTTCAAGATTCTCAAAAGAAGATTCATTTGTTAAATCGAATACTAAAAATGCTGAATGAGCTCCTTGATAATAAGTCTTTCGAACTCTTCGGAAGAATTTTTGAGCTCCAATATCCCAGATCATTAAATTTATTGCTGTATTCAGAAATTTATAGTTATGTGTCAAAATATTTAAACCAATTGTGGCACGATAATCGGTCGAAAATCTATTTTCAACAAATCTCATTACAATTGATGTCTTACCAACCGCGTGGTCACCAACAATAATAAATTTAAATTTATATTCTCCCCTGGCGAGTCTCATTTGATAAATTTGATTTTTCAACCTATCAAACTCTTGTCTTTCATCATATTCAAAATTAGGAATATATATTTGAATTCGATTAATATTTTCCTCTGTTAATATTTGGGCACATTTTTCAGCTAAGAAATAGGCATATGGAGCAGTTTTATCAATGGAAGCGAGTGTATTTAATATAATGCTTACAGTAGCATTATCTTTTATAGATACAAACAAAATTCTGGAATCTTCCGTTTCAAAGCTTGCAGTTCCCCATTTTTTAAAGGAAAATTCATATCTAATTCTTTCTAAAATTGGGTTTACAAGAGAAGAAAGTACCGATATTGAATCTGTTTTTTCTTCAAGAGAATTATCTAATGTTTTCTCTTTAAGAGAGTCATCTAATTTCGCAGCAATTATCAACCCTTCATCATCAGAAACAATTACCGCTTCAACATCAGGGACAACATCCATAAAATTTTTTAGCAAACTATTAAATAATTCTAATTTTGACATAAGATACTCAAAATGAAAATACAAAAAAATATTAATATATCTTTTGTATATTTTAGTGAAAATAATTAAGAAAAAAATAAATTTTTTAATCTCTAATCACTCTTATAGTGTAGAAACTTCATTTAATTTGATACAAAATGCCTACTTGTATAATTTGCCATGAAAAAATTGAAATAAAAGAGAGTTCTAGCATTAAAAGCTATACTTGTCCAAACGGACATCAAATTCATAGAAAATGTTTAGAAGATTGGTTAGTTCATTCCCAAGTTTGTCCATTATGTGCTGAAAAATATGACTCAAATACAATTTCAGAATTTATAGAATATTTTGATAAAATAAAGGACCAAAAAGAGCAAGAAAAACAGATAAAAGTTGATATGGAACTTGAAAAAGTTATTAGTAGTATTGCGGATGATATTATTATTTTAGAAAAACTGGAACTTCCACGGAAATTAATCGAACAAAAGCAGTTTGAAAAGGCATTAGAAAAGTTATTTGATTTGATAGATGATGACGGTCAAAATGTGGATATTTTATTTCTAATAGGAAAAACGTTTTATTTAGATAAACAATATGCATTAGCCGTTAATCATTTAATAAAACTGATAAAAAAAGATTTTAAATATCCTCAAGGATTTTATTATTTAGGAAAAACTTATCAAGCATTGGGTCTGGATGACAAAGCAAAATGGGCATTTGATCGAGTTCCATCTGAAGATTCAAAGTCCTAATTTTAAAGCAAAAGTAGTATTTTCATGGAAAAAATAATTTGTTTAACAATTGCAGGAACCGACCCAAGCTGTGGTGCTGGAATTCAGGCTGATATTAGAACTTTTGAAAAATTTGAAGTCTATCCTTTTTCCGTTATTACTGCTGTTACATATCAAACAACAGATTCATTTTCGGGGTATTTTCCGATTCCAATTGACTCTTTAGAGGAACAATTAAAAATATTATTTGAAAAATATCCTATAAAATATGCAAAAACTGGTATGATTCCAACAAAAGAATCTGTAAAAATTATCGCAGAATATTTAGATAAATATCAAGTACATTACGTTGTTGATCCAGTAACTGTTTCTAGCGTTGGAGTGAGACTAGCAGAAGAAGGTACTGAATCAGAGCTTAAAAAAACTCTCTTCCCAAGTGCACAAATTATTACTCCTAATCTTAAAGAAGCAGAGTATTTCTCTGGAATTAAAATTAAAACGCAAGAATTTGATGATATTGAATCAATGAGAAAAGCAGCCTTAGAAATTTTATCTATGATGACTAATGAAAAAATTAAGCATAAATCAAAGGCAGTTGTTATTAAAGGAGGTAATCCTGAAAAAAACAAAATAGTTGACATAGCATTAATCTCTGATTTTGAAAACAAGAAAAAAAAGCAATATTTCTTAAAATTTTTAAAAGATCAGAAACCAATTGAACAAAATGTTCATGGCACTGGATGTGTTTTTTCAGCTGCTTTAACAGCTGCATTAGCCATTAAAAAGGATTTAAAATCTGCAATCCAAAATGCAGAAGAATTTTTTGATGAGAATTTTGAAAATATCACGAAAATTAGCGATAGAGCATATATCCTTACATTGGATTATTCACCAGAAAAAAAAGCAGTTTTAAATCAAGTAAAAGAAATTTATAATTTTATTTCAAGTTCAAAAAAATTCTCAAGATTAATTCCAGAAGTTAGAACAAATATCTCTGTATCTTTACCTAATGCA
>JAHLWH010000174.1 GCA_019058015.1 Promethearchaeota archaeon
ATCCAGCTCCTTTAACAAAATCTTCCCACATGAATTGAAAACGTTCTTGCCCCCCCATATCCCATATGGTTATTTTTTCACCATTATTTAATTTTACTTGCTCAATAGCAACTCCAATTGTTTGATCACGACGTTCCGAAATTTCCTTACATTGCATTAAAGAAAGAATAGTGGATTTGCCTACGCCACCTTTTCCTATGAACACAACTTTCTGTTTGATATTACCAACCATTATTACTATATTAAAATTTTTTAAAAGGATGAATATCAATTCCCATAAAAATTTCAAAAAATAAAGTATCATACAGATGTTATTAAACCATAATTTTAAATTTGAAATTACACAAAATGGTGAAACATCTGTTTTAATTTAAGGATTAGTAGAAAAAATGAGGGGTCGGAATTTCTAAGTATTTTTTTTGTGTAAAAAAAAAGTTTATATATTTAACAATTTAACTTATTTTTATCCAATAAATAGTCCTAATTTCTAACTATAAATAAGCATTAATAAAAAATTAAAGATTTTATCTGAAAATTTGAAGGTGAAATTATGTCTGGAAAATCAGTTGTAGGAAGTATTATCGCTTCTGTTATAATTATGAGCGCACTCACCTATTTTGCTTTGCCCTTTCTATTTCCAGTACTTAGAGCGGAGAATCTAGCTTATCAAGAAGATTTAGTTTCTGAAGAAGGTATATTACTTCAATCTAAATATGGAGAATGGAATTCTGAAGCCGTACTCTATGATTCTAACATTTCTTCATATGAAAAGATCCCGGATACCGAATTACAAATTACCATTCAAGTAAATTCCTCACTTAATATGGTTTTTTCCGGTATGGGTTTGATATATCTTGATTCTAGTTTCAGCGGAGCAATTGCATATAAAATTGCTCTAGTGGTAGAGGGAGTCGATAATCGGACTTTAATGGTTAATTACTACGATGGAAATCCAACTTCAGGGTATCATTGGTTGACATATAACTTATACATGAATTTTATGACTAATCCTTTACCAGCAGGAACTTATAGCATCTCAATGTTCTGGACTTCTTGCCAGAATCCATCAGGTGACAATCATTTAATCTTAGCCAATTCTTATAATAATTATACGCGAACATTATTGGTACAAGAAATAAAAACATTGTAAAATTATTAATTTTTTTTTTTTTTAATTGTAATAAATTCAGAAAAAATCAAGGAGATATAATTTAATGTTTTAATAGTATCTTTTATATCTATAATTTATAGGTCTGGAAAAATGGAGAAACATAAAGAACTTTATTCAATTAATGAAATAGATGGAGTAACTTCTATCAGTAGCCCCCATAAAAAAGAATTAAAGGAAATTGGGGAGAGAAAAGCTAAAAACTTCAGAACACTCACCGAAGAACAACTTAAAAATGTGACAAAAAATATTATCGGGGGCACACTTGAAAACATAGGGTTGAATGAAGACTGGACATTAACTAAAGTTTTCTTTCCTTATGTCAAAATTCACACAATCTATTTTTATTATGGAGATGAGTTTGGGTCAGATGAAATAGATCAATTAAAATTTCTCTTTTCAGGTGAGCGTGTAAGGTGGATTTCCGGGGAAGACCTCGCAAATTTTATAGATATTATGATGAATTACGCCGAAAGAATAATTATAAATAAAGAACCATTTAAACCCGGTAAAGAAAATCAATCTGAAATGTTAAAAAATGCCATTGAGGAAAGAAGCCCCTCGTTCTATTTTATAATTAATGAAGATATTCCAAATATCGCAGAATTTATTGGCGGGACGTTTGTTAAAAATAAAGACTACTGGGAGTTAAATAAAGAAATCTTTCCTGAAATAACAATTAGAATAAAATATACTGAAAATCATGAATTAATGCCCCTTATTTTTGGAGAAAAATCTAATATGCTCGAAAATTACGAGAAAGATATTCTAAAAATCTTAACAATTAATCATATCTTGCGATATATCACTATAAAATATGACGAGAGAGACCTCCCCGAAATCTGTAAAAAAATGTTCGCGTCAGGTTATCTAAAAAAGAGATAACATAAAAATCTTCTTTTTATTAAGACAATAAATTAAAAGAAGATAGAAAAAAATAATATAAATGAAAATAAAAGAATAAATGGAAATCTCTTAATTAAAAGATTTGAAATAATGAATAAAAAAAATTTGAAAATTTTTATTTTACTTTTTACCTCTCTTATATCTATCTTATTTCCTCCTATTCTGAGCTGCAAAAATCCTGATAACAAGAACGGAGATGTATTGAGTTGCCTAGAAATAAATAAAATACCAAAAAAATCAGAATTTTTGAATCTTACTGGAATCACAATACTTATCGATGATGATGACCCAAATTTTAATTGGACTAAAGTAGTTGCTGAAAATAATTGGTGTAGTGGTGCTGGTACTTGGAACAACCCCTATGTCATCGAGAATATAACAATAAATAGCGTAAATTATAGTAGCTGTATTGAGATTAGAAATTCTGATGCATATTTTATTATTAAAAATTGTGAGGTTTTCAATTCAGGATCATATACTAACATCTATGAAGCAGGGATCAAAATTAACAATACAGATAATGGAAAATTAATTAATAACAATTGTTCTTTTAATCAAAATGGGATATTTTTAGAAAAAAGCCAAAATATTACAATTTCTGGAAATTTCATAAACAACAACGATAAAGGGATTTATTTAAGATATAGTAAATACAATAATATCAGTTGCAATAATATAGTTGATAATACTGGGGGGATATGCCTTTTTTTCTACAGTGATGACAACTCCATCTTAAAAAATTCTATAAATAATAATTATGCAGGGATCGAATTTCATTCAATTAATGATAATAACGTATCGGAAAATACCATACAAGATAATACAAATGGTATAGTATTTATTCGAAGTAATGATAACACAATCTCAGGAAATATAATAAATAATAACCGAAAAGGAATTGAATTTTGGAGCTGCGCTCATAATAATATATCAGGAAACACCGTAAGGTTCAATTATTATGCTGTTAATTTAATAAATTCCCATATTAATTATATAATCGGAAATATATTAACTGATAATTATTTATTTTGTATTTGTGAAAATGATGAATGCCGGTATAATAAATTTGAAAATAATTTCTGTTTTTCTTATACATATTTAATATTAATTATAATAATTATCATGGATGTACTTGTAATAATTTTTGTAATTTTATTTTTTAAACGACCTAAACTTTAAATAGAAAATAATTCGATAATTCCTATAAACGAATATAGTAAATTAGAGAAATTATCAAAAAGTGATTAGGTTTATGAGCAAATCAAAAATTGTCAGTAAAAATAACAGTAATGAAATCAGATGGTTCGGATTTAAACTAACTGACACTCAAACGCTAATTTTTTTTACAGTTAGTCTAATAGGAGTAATTATCCTTTCATTCTTTCTGATTTTTACTGTGTTTTCAATTATTACATTTATAATGTTTCCACCTTCTTATCCTGGCCAAGAAGAAATTTACATTCAATGGTTAATATTAAACATCCCAGTTAACGGTCTCTTCATCGTTTTCTTAATTATTTGTGCCTATACCATAAAAAAATGTAGGGAAAAAAGATAAAATTGAGCCTGATATTTAATTAGTAAAAAATGGTGAGAGAGACCTCTCTAAAATCTGCAAAAAGATATTCGTACATTTTTATTTGGAAAAATAATTCAGAAAAGAGTACATACTATTTTAAGATTATTTTATTATTTATCTCCAATTAGTTAAAATTTTAGGATTTATCTCACTTTTCTTTTGAATTGCCAATACAAAATAGTTAACACTACTAATAGAGACGATGTAATAATAATCCCTATAATTCCAGGAAGAATTACAAAAGGATCTTCGCATCCGGGAATAACATAATCAAAATCATTCAATCGATAAGTGAAAAACTCTTTACCTCTATAACTCCAAGAAAAAACATCTAATACTCCATATGGAGTATATGTATATGACATTTCTGAAATGTTTCCCTCAATTAGATATGATATTTTGTAGCCATTATTAAGACTAGTAAAATTTATGCCGTAACTTTGTTCTGAATCAATTGCATCTTTTAATGTTAAAATATAATTAGTCCAATTAATGTTATTTCTGACAATAAAACTAAAAAAAGAGTATTGTATAATATCGGAAGTATAATTTTCATAAATATATAATAAATTAGAGTATAGAGGCATAATATACGGTGAAAAAGAAAATGTTTCAGTCCATTCTCCATCAGTTATCATCTTATAAATTTTTGTAAAAACAGTAACTCTTTTAAGAACCGGATCCCCTCCATCTATAAATTTTATTTCTATTTTTATTCTTTTCAAATCAAATGAATCTTCATAATAGAAATTAGAAGGTGGATCATTATTTGGGCAAAAAAAAACCCCGTATTCATAAACATCACTTACATTAATTCCCACATATGGTGGTTTTGGACCATCAAAAAAATTAACCATCTTAAAAATTGTAGCCATTTCCGAGATAGGGTCATAATAAGGATTAATATTAAATTCTATATACTTTAAAATACCTTTTGCGTTATAAGTTGCCGTACCGTATAAATACAAATTTCCAATATTTAAATTAATATCGATCATAGTAGAATTATCAAAAGGGTTGAAAAGAATATTATTATAGAAACTCGTGTTTAAATAAGCAAATCTCAAATAAAACTCAGAAGGACTTGGAACAAATAATGGAAAAATGTTTACTAAGTTATGTATATGATTATAATTAAAGGGATTTACTCGATATAACAATGAATCTTCCCTGTTTGATGTTGAACTGAAATTATTCTCAATCCCAATCCAATCCCATATTGAATATTTTATATTCCAATACGTTGAATTTTCAATAATAGAAGTTATTTTGATTTTTGTTTTGCTAAATTCTATAGGATCTGATGAAAATCCAAAATTTTGTTCCCATTTCGCTCCAAAAAATGTTTCCATTAAAGTGTCATTAATATCAGATAATACCCAAGAATATTCATTATTTAATTCAACTCCTAAAGTATAATCTGTTAAAAAATTTGAAGAAAATATTTCCATTTCAAAAATTATAATATTTTCAGAACTAGTGTAATTATGAATTTTAAAATGTAATTTCCTTAAAAATCCATCTAAATTATATATAGCACATCCTTGTATACCGAGTCGATCTCCAGTTATAATCTTATAATCATCATAATTTAAATGAGTGAAATTATCATCACTATCTAGATAAATCCAAGAGTAATGACTTGAAAGTCTAGCAAATTTCAAATATTTATATGTTGGAATTGGAAGAAATAATGGAAAAATATTTGGTAAATAATGATCATTTGGATACTCTCGAGGATCTAGTCGATATATAATTGAATCATTACCATTGGATATCGAACTGTGATCCTCTAAAATATGAACCCAATCCCACATAGTAAAATTAATTTCCCAATGAGTAGAGTTCTTATCTATTGAACTTATATTTATTTTAGTTTTATGATATCTCATTGGATTTGATAATAATCCATACGATTGTTCCCAATCTGTTCCAAAGATGGTTTCCATTTTTGCATTATTTAAATTAACGATAACCCAAGAATATTCATAATTAACACTAAAATTTAATGAAAAACTTACCTCCACCATTTCATCAAACGTAAATTCAATTGTTTTTGATGAGAGTGGTAAAGGAAGGTCATAAAAATTATAATTCGTGAGGTCACCGTGGTCTAATCCAATAATATGGTACAGAAATCCCACATTATTTACATTTTTATATTGAAATTTTATATTACCAGTCTCATAAAATATTACCTCAAAGTCACCAATAAATTCTTCGCTATAAAATTGAACCATATTATAATATTCTATTACTAAATATCTATTAGGAGCGGTCCCAAGAAATTGGTAATATATATATCCTCGCGCACTAGGATCTAAGTCTGTACATAATAATGCAACGCAATCGTAATTTTCTAAATTAGTTTCAGGAATTTTATAAATCTTATAACTAGTATCTCCTAAATTTGTGAAACTCATCCAACCATTAGTACTAACGAATATTTTATCATATTCCGTTCCGTAAAAAGTAAAATTCCATCCTCCAATAAAGGAAATTTCCTCATAATCATCATTTGAGTTTGAAATTTCCAAATGCATACCTGTTTTACTGATTTCTACCCAAGAATAAGGAGTATCAATATTCATGATGTACCCTCCCCCACTTTCCGTTGAAATCTCTATATCCTTAATGTTAATATTTTTTAAAAATTCAGGTGTAGATATTATTATATTGCTTGTTTTTGTTGGAATAATAACTAAGGAAATAATAAAGGAAATTAATAGTACCCAGAGTCTTATCTTTTTCATTGATTTCAAAAATTTTATATTTATATCCAATGAAAATGTAATACGTAATTATTTAAATATTATGATAAAAAGAATATTTATTAATAAGACATATATGAGTAGATATGTTTGACTGTTTATATCAATTTAAGAAAACAATTATTTCATACAACTGGAAGAAAATACATAAATTGTTTTTTACCGCTCAAAGAATTTAAATTCAGTTTTTGATTAAATACTCCTTAGAAAGATTGATTCTATAGCTATGAGTCCAATAAAATTTAAAATAAAATCAAAAGACCAACAAGATGCTTCATTTAAAAAATTGTTCATAAGTATATTTTTTGTGATCGGTTACACATTTTTAAGCACGCTCTTATTTTTTTTTATATTACAAGCTGTTCTAAATACGATAATGCCAGTAGGTATAGCTATCACGGATTCAATGGAACCTTATATCAATAAAGGTGATTTAATATTCATAAAAGGAGTGGACCCTGCTGAAATTCAATGTGGTACAATACAGGATAAAGATGGAGATGTCATAGTTTTCGATGCAAGAGGATTATGGTATGATGCTCCTAATACACCAGTCGGGCATCGAGTTGTTCAAAAATGGTATGGGGAAAACGGTTGGAATTTTCGTACAAAAGGGGACGCAAACCCTAAAATTGACCTAAGTATTATACCAGAAGATCGAATATTTGGTGTCGTATGCGGTACAATTCCCTTTATTGGTTGGATATTTATATATCTGACAAATCCAGGTATCTTAATTCTACTTATTATTATTGCAGCTCTTCTCATACTACATTCCAGAATAGAGATATCTAAATTAGAAATTAAATGATAATAATTAGTATGTATATATTAATATTATTTAAGCAGTATCATTTCACATTTTAAAATAAATAAATATAATCATAGGAATTATAATGTTGTTAAATCCCGATTAATAAATTTTTAACAGTGTGCTATTACTAAGATTACATATATTTAATTATAATTGCTTATCCTGCCTGAAAGTCTTGATTTTTTTATCAATATGTTCAAGAAAAAGACAAATTAGACCAAAAATAGTTAGAATTATTCCAGATAATGAATTACTAAAAACAAGGTTTATATCCACAGGTCTACCAAGAAGTTTTATTCCATATATTATCGAACCAACTCCTAAGATCTGCAAAAATACGCTAAAATACCTTAAGTTTTTATAAATTTTTCGTTTATCCACCATATTTACCATTTTATATTTTCATTTTCAATTCCTATATCTTTAATCTATACTTCATGTTTTTTTTTTCTATCCATTTTTATTTAACAATTATTTATTTTATAATTGAAAGATTACTTTAGTTGATACGTAAAAGAAGAAAAAACATACTAAAAAGAAAATAAAAAGCATTGAAAAATTAGACACAAAAAAAATATAAAGGAATAAAATAGATTTAAAAAAAATAAATTTTTACTCGGGTGTAATCTCCTTTATGATTCCAACCGCTACTGTTCTTCCCATATCACGTACAGCGAATCGACCTAGTTCCGGGATCTCTGAGTATTTCTCAACACAGAGTTTCTTCAATGGTTGTAACTCAATAAATGCAACCTCGTTTCTTTTTATAAATTTTGGGTTATCCTCAATTACTGCTCCAGTTTTTTGGTCAATTTTTTTAACCAGATTAATAAACTTGCAAGCTGTTTGTGAAGTATGAGCGTGCACAACTGGCGTATAGCCTTGGGCGATGGCTGTAGGGTGCCATATAACCATTAATTGTCCCATAAATTTACCTGTTTTGTTAATAACTGTGGGCGGGTCCCTGGGATGACCTAAGACATCTCCACGATGGACATCATCCATAGTTATACCTCGAATACTGAATCCAATATTATCACCTGGTTCCGCCTTATCGTAGCCTTCATGATGCATTTCGATGCTCCGAACCTCCCCTTTGAAGCCTGTGGGCATTATAAGAATTTCTTCTCCAACCTTCATTACACCTGTCTCAACTCTGCCAACGGGTACAACGCCTGTACCCTTTATTATATACGCATCTTGAATTGGGAGTCTCAGAGGTTTATCCAATGGCTTATCAGGGACTTTAAATGTGTCCATTGCTTCGAAAAGTGTTGGTCCATCATACCAAGGTGTTTTATCACTTTTTTCAACGACATTATCACCCATAATTCCACTAACTGGTACAAAATCAATATTTTTAATGTTAAAGCCAATTCTTTTTAAGAGATTAGAGACTCCATCTTTTACTTCATTGAACCGATCTTCGGAATAGTTAAATGATGCATCATCGGATTTATTAACTGCAACAACCAATTGTTTTATACCTAGAGTTTGGGCTAAATATGCGTGTTCTGTAGTTTGTCCATTAGCAGCTATGCCAGTTTCGAATTCTCCTTTTTTACCGGAAACTACGAGGATTGCTGCGTCTGCTTGAGAGGCACCAGTTATCATATTTTTAACAAAATCCGCATGTCCTGGTGCATCAATTATAGTGAAGTAAAAGTTATTTGTATTGAATCTTCTGAACGCAAGATCTATTGTAAGACCACGTTCTCGTTCTTCTTTTAGTCTATCAAGTACATAAGCGAATTTCCAGGATTCACGGTCGAGTTCTTTCGCAAGTTTTTCAAGTTCCCTTGCTTCGCGGTCTGAGATAGCTCCCGCTAGTATTAGCATGTGTCCCATCATGGTTGACTTGCCATGGTCGACATGACCGATTATGATCAAGTTTAAGTGTGGTAATTCCTTAGGCATTTATCATCACTTTTTTGTTATTTTATATAGATTTGAAATTATATAGATTTAATTAATAAGTCTCCTTATTTTTTAAAGTTTTAAAATTTTTGGATAAATTAATATTTTTTGCTCTTTTTTAATTTGGATTTCAACAAAAAAATTAATGTGATATGAGATAAAAAGCATTGAATTTCAATGAATTATTGGCAAAAAAAAATAGGAATGTTTTTAAATTCCAAATTCGAAAATGTAAAAAGGATGAAGGTAAATATAGATTTATAGAGCAGATGGTTCTCTTAATATTGCCCAATGGCCAAGATTAATAGCCAGAATTGTGGATATTTCAAGTAATTTGAATCCAGAGTGCTCGTAAATCGGTATATTTTTTTTATTATAAATCTTTATTTTTATTCCTCTAATTTTTCAAATTTTTAATTAATAACACGCCCCAATATATAAAAATGCATATGCTCATCAAAGCAAATAGAAAAATCATATCTAGACCAAAAAATACTCTTAAGATGATATAAATACCTGAGAAAAAAATCAATATTAACCCAAATGGTATAAAAATTTTACATATAACATTTTCAAATTCAATGAGATCTTCTTGATTTTGTTTCCTTGAACCTTTTAAATAATCAACGAGCGCGATGATTATATACGGTATTGATAATGCAAAAATTGATATGGGTAAAACTAATATAATAAGGAAAATTAAGGCTTGAAGAAATCCAAACAATTCAACGTATATTTCTTGGAAAGTCAATGCAATAGAACTAGTTATTAAATAAAGAAGAATTATAACGAGATAACCAAGAATCAAACCTAAGACATTCCAAAATAAGATTTTTTCTAACTGTTTTATCTTCATTTTTTCACGTATTTATCTTGTTAAAATTAAATAGCTATTCAAAATTATAAAATTTTTTATCTCTGATGATTTGAGAAATAAGATTTGATAAATCTTTATATTTTATCCCAATCAAGAGAGAATATTGTTATAATTCTATTAGGAAAAAACTTATATAGATCTAAAGAATTTACAATCTAATTAATTTTGATAAGAAATAAGTATTTTTAAAATCACGAAGAAAAAATATGAATGAAATTAATATAATAAAAAGTGAGCCAGACAATTTGGGACAGAGCAAGACTCATTATTTTCAAGTAGATGCAATGAAAGCGATAATGATATTTTTAGTTATATTCGACCATACAATACCATGGACGATAAAAGGTGAAATGGGGGTTGCGTTTTGGGAAAGAATTTCTATTCCGGTTTTTTTGGTGATTATGGGTTTTAACATGGGGAATTCATTTAAACAGAAGGGAAATGTCCCATTGAGGGAGTTATATTCGAAGAGTTACTTTAAAAATAAAATCCTACGTTACATTGTTCCTTTTCTAATACTATATATAATATCAACCATAGTTGGCTTGGTTCTTTATAATTTCGATTATGATGCAATGATTGAAACTCAATTATTGCCTCATTTTGGCCAAGTTAATATGATTATGGGAATTCTTCCATTTTGGGGTCCGGGCAATTCGTTTATTCCAATAATTTTACAATCTATTTTAATCATGCCATTACTATATAAAGGTTTTTCAAGCAAACCCATTTGGAGTGTATTAACCCTAATTTCATGTTTTGTCATTGAAATTGTCGCTCAGTTGTTTATCTTTTTTTATTTTGGTACACCTCCATTTCCTTCCTGGGAAATATATTATAGCTTTCTTTTTATATTTTGTAGTGTTTTTATATATCTTTCTGCTATTGGGTTAGGTTTGTGGTTTTCTATGGGACACGGTATTACAGAGAAGAGGAATCTATTCATGTGGATCTTATTTCCACTTAGTGTCATTTATCTTGTAATATATATGTTTTTCGATTTTCGATTTGACTTTATTAGGGGAGATTATAATTTATTTGTATTTCCTTATTCAGCTTTCTTATTTCTGATTGGAATGAGATTATTACCTAAGAAATCGGAGAATAAAATCGCAAAAGCAATTGCTGTGATTGGGAAGGCGACGTATCATATCTTATTAACACAAATCTTATATTTTGGGATTGTTGTTGCCATTTGGGGTGACCATTATTGTGCATCAATTATTGGAATCAACCCTTTTGACCTTATTGTATGTTTTACTTACTTACCTATTAATTGGGTGATTTGTATCCCCCTTGGAGTTTTATGGTTTATTGTAGAAACTAAAATACGAAAGAGTCGATTGTATAAGTAAATAAATTATAATCTTTTTTTTTTTATTTCAAATCTATAATTTAATACATCTAATGTTTTAGGAATTTGATTTATTCTTTTGAAGGACAGTGCTGCAATTCCTAATTTGTATCCAATTTCTGAAGGGAAAATGTATCCATTTAATTTCTTAAACATAAAAGGATATTGTTTATATAATCCTCGGATTTTTGCAATTACAGGAATATTTGAATTTGAATTAATTTCGAAACCCTTTCCTTTTTGGATATTTTTGAAAAGGTAGATAATATCACTAAGATCTTCATAATCTCTGATACTTAATGATATTTTTTTGATGTAGTTTTCAGAATAAGTAAAATATATTGAATTATTTAGAATTTCAATATTCATCGCGTTAAGATATTTATTGCTATAATCACAGGCGTAAATAAAAATAGTAAATAAAAAGATTAATTCATTTTTAGTAAGACCTAGTTTTTCGGATAAAGCATTAAGATTAAAAGATTTTACCTCCGTATTTGGGAGATTTTCTCGTATAAAATCTATAAATTTATTCCAATTTTCGAAACTAAACTCTAACATGATGATCCAGAAAAAAAGATTAAAGTCAAGCTTTTAAAGCTTTATTAGCATTTGGACTCTTTTTATGTTTTTTACTTATTTTATTTTTAATGTCAGTTATTTGATTTTTCTTGTACTTTCTTCTTATTATGGTTGATGATACAGTTAAAATAATTCCAAATCCAAAAATACCTGATATAGCAGGAATATTATAATTAGAATCATTTGGTTCTTCTGAATCATCTTCATTATCTTCATCATTGTCTGTGACCGTCGAATTATTATTATCTGAGGTATCATTATCAGGAATTTCAGGTAAAGTGCCATTTGAATAATATATATGAAATGTTAATTCCTTTTTTCCTATCTCTGGATCAAATATATCAGGATCTAAGAACGGATGGATTATATAAAAATTAAAAATATACGAACCCGAATCTATAAAATCATATGTTATACTATAATGGTTTTTTAGCCCTATCTGTGATGATTCCAAAGAAATATTTTCGATAAAAGTATCGTTAATAATAATATTTACATACATACTTGTTCCCGACATTGGGGTATACCCCAAGGATGTATCAATAGTATAATTGAATTCTACGGTTATAGAATTTGAATTATTAGTATAGCAATGTTCTGAAATAATATCAATAGAAGTATTTATATCTACGGGGATTTCAATTATTTTTTTCACTCCTGAATATACGCATAAATTTCCATTTATTTTCGGAAGGTAGTCAGGGTTGAGGTCAAGGTAAATGTCTTTTTCATATAAATTCTCACCATTTTTATCTAAAATAATCGTTCCGAACTTATCGCTCTCAAATTTTACTGTTACCGTCGGTCCAAAACTGTCAAGAATTGGATTAGAAAGACTCGCTTCTAAATGGAATGAATGACCGAGGGTGGCATTATTGTCTATTTGATAGTACAATTCGTTCGAATAATATGTCTGAAGTGTCAATTCTTTCTTCCCTATCTCTGGATCAAATATATTGGGATCTAAGAACGGATGGATTATAAAAAAATCAAAAATATATGACCCTAGATCTACAAGACCATAAGTCAAATTAAAATAATTCTTCTGTCCAATCTGAAACGATTCCAAAGAAACATTCTCTATAAAAGTGCCGTTGAGAAAAACGCTTGCATACATATCTATTTCGGACATCGGGGTATACCCTGAGGATGCATTAACGGTATAATTAAATTCTACGGTTATAGAATTTGAATTATTAGTATAGCAAAGCTCGGAAATTATGTCAATATTGGTATTTATTTCTACGGGGTGTTCAATTATCTTCTCTGCTCCTGAATATACGCATAAATTTCCATTTATTTTCGGGAGGTAGTTAGGGTTGAGATTAAGATAAATATCTTTTTCATATAAATTTTCACCGTTTTTATCCAAAATGATCGTTCCCAGCATATCACTCTCAAATTTCACCGTTACCGTCGGTCCAAAATTGTCAAGAATCAGATTGGAAAGACTCGCTTCTATATGGAATGAATGACCGAGGGTGGCATTATTGTCTATTTGATAGTACAATTCGTTCGAATAATATGTCTGAAGCGTTAATTCTTTTTTTCCTATATTTGGACTATATATATCGGGGTCTAAAAATGGATGAATTACGTAAAAATCAAAAATATATGACCCTAGATCTACAAGACCATAAGTCAAATTAAAATAATTTTTTTGTCCTATCTGAAACGATTCCAAAGAAACATTTTCTATAAAAACTCCGCCGAAAAAAACACTTACATACATATCTATTTCGGACATAGGAGAATACCCCGAAGATGTATTAACGGTATAATTGAATTCCATGGTTATAGAATTTGAATTATTAACATAACTGTATTCCGAAATTATGTCAATATTGGTATTAATTTCTATGGGGGTTTCAATTATTTTTTCTATTCCTGAATATACGCATAAATTTCCATATATTTTCGGAAGGTAGTCAGGGTTGAGGTCAAGGTAAATATCTTTCTCATACAAATTCTCACCGTTTCTATCCAGAATAATCGTTCCTAATTTATCGCTCTCAAATCTTACCGTTATTGGTGATCCCAAACTGTCAAAAATCGGATTAGAAAGATTCGCTTCTATATGGAATGAATGTCCGAGGGTAGCATTATTGTCTACTTGATAGTGCAATTCGTTCGAATAATATATCTGAAGCGTCAATTCTTTTTTACCAATCTCAGGACTATATATATCGGGGTCTAAAAACGGATGAATTACGTAGAAATCAAAAATATATGACCCTAGCTCTACAAGACCATAAGTCAAATTAAAATAATTCTTCTTTCCAATCTGAAACGAATTAAGTGAAATATTTTCTATAAAAGTGCCGTTGAGAAAAACGCTTGCATACATATCTATTTCGGACATCGGGGTATAACCAGAGGAAGTATTAACGGTATAATTGAATTCTACGGTTATAGAATTTGAATTATTAGTATAGCAATGCTCGAAAATTATATCAATATTGGTATTAATCTCTACGGAGGTTTCAATTACTTTATCTATTCCCGAATACACACATATTTTACCGTCTATTTTTGGAAGATAATCGGGATTAAGGTCTATGTAAATGTCTTTTTCATATAAATTCTCACCGTTTTTATCCAAAATGATCGTTCCCAGCATATCGCTCTCAAATTTCACCGTTACCGTCGGTCCAAAACTGTCAAGAATTAGATTACATAGACTCGCCTCAATTCTAAATGTATATCCAAGAGTGGCATTATCATCTATTTGATAATATAATCTAATGTCATCATTTACTGCAATATCGCATATCCAAAAGACCATATCCGTGTCGATTGTTTCCGAAGTGCTTGTGGCAAAATACTCTTTCTCATCCTCAATATATAAACTATGTAGTAGAGTCCTAACTTTCACAATATCAAAGTCCATGGTAATATTCAAGACTTTTGAAATTTTGAAAACATAATAGATGTCCCTAAAATTGGAATAATCCAACTGTAAAAAAATGTAATTTATTATTTTTTGGGTATCTAGATTATATCTCCCTACAGATGTTAAGACATAGACCATATAATAAATATCTTTCAAAATATCACTGAAATCATCGGAATAATAGGAGTCATAATAAAGATATTGCGAAGATTCCATAACACCTCTGGAGATAAAGGTGCACAGTGCGTCAATGTCTATCCCGTTATTAGTTATATCCCCGTCGTCTAAGAATGTATCGAGTATTTCTATGCATCTTATGGTAAAATAGGAGTAATGCAAATAAATATGGTCCTCATAATTCTCAGGCGGATATAAAGTATATATATAATCCGGAATAAATCCGCCGTATCTGGTATATCCAGGTTCTAAGAATTGACATGCTATTATATGCTCAAGTAACTCAGTCAGGTTGTTGACTGAAGAAAAATCGTCCAGTTTATATATATTGTCTAAAGCGGATAAAGCATAGAAGATATGCTCTACCGAATGAAGGAATCCTATCTCTTGGGAATAAATGTGTTTTTTTGTTCCTTTATATTCCAACGGGGCTGTTCTATAATTAACGGAAGTTAAATTTGATGTGGCAGGTCCGTAAAAGGTACCTTCACCAAGATTACCGAAAGTATAATTTTTATGAGCCGATTCTATGAGTTCATATAACTCCTGCAGATTTAAATCGGATATTCTATAATTTAAATCGAAAGAGCTGACGGTATTCCAAACTACCTTTAGGGAAGTATAGTCTCTTGATAGAGATGAGAAACCTTCTATTTGCTGGAATCTTAGAACAAATAAATAAATTTCCTCTTTTGTTAGTGCATCAAGATAGAAAAGTTTTTCGTTTCTCTTAAAATATCGAATAACTTCATACGTATCAATTAATTCGTAATTCCCCAAATTTTGGGTGTTCTCCCAGCCTCCACCGTTCATTCTAAAATCTAACAAAAAATTTATTGAGAGCATATTATCATAAGTGTATCCGACAATGTCTGCTAGTTCCATGCCTAGAGCCGTAGAAAATATATTATAAATTTTAGTTATTTTATTAAAATAATTATAATAGAAGCATCCTGAATTTGAATCGTATAAACCGCCAATATATTGTAAAAAATTTTCGATGTTTATCACGTCTAGCATTCCAAAAGAATTGAGAGTCGTAATGGCAAAAAAGGCTGAACATAAGTTAGGATCGTACCTAAACACCGTATCCACAAGAGGTTCCAAATCATTATTAAATCCACCGTGCGTATAAGAATTATACGGACTCTGGATTTGAAGTGCATTCAGGAAAGAAATTATTTGATCTCTCTGAACAAGGTAATAATCCCAATTTATGTTAAGGGCATTCAATAATTCGACAGCAAAAAATGTATTTTCAGCTGTTGGAATATTTTGTGGGGAATTAATTGGAGAATGATAGCCAAAAAAACCCCCCGTGATTGGATCATAACAGCTCCATATATAATTCTTAATATTATCTTGGTTTAATGCACTTAGCTCATCCAATATGATCAAAGAAAAAACGGCATAACAATATGTTAGGAGGGGAGAATTTTGATAATAAGCTTCCGAGTCTACAAGATCATAAAACCTAAGTGAATAATCATCCTGAAATTCATTTTTCACGGGATCATAATGAGACATTATATATTGTAAGGCTTTTCCTTCATCGATTTGATGTAATTTGCCGATTGCATCCAGAACATACAGAGCAAAATAAGTATCCCTGATGGATGGAGAATAATATTCTTGAAAACATCCATATTGATTATAATCAGATATTCTGTCATCTAAAAGATCATTGATATTAGATTGGTTTAGACCTGATGCTGAGGAGTTTATACATTTCATATTTGCTTGGGAAAAATCAGTCGATACTGTTTTATTAGATGATAATATAGAAATAAATCCAGCCATCCCAAAAATGAATATTATTAGACTTCCAATCAATATTTTGTGTTTAAGTTTAGTCAATTTAATCAAAAAAAGACTACAAATATAGATATATAAAGAAAAAATTAATATAATTTTCAAATTAGAAAGAAATTCATGAAAATTTTTATATATAAATTTAAATAAATAAATCATATAAAAGCAAACTTTAAAGAAATCTAAAAGAGTTGTTTTTTTTGCCAAGAATGGATAAAAAAATAATAATTAAAGCGTCTGTGAATAAAGTTTATGATATTATGAAGGACTATTCAATTTTACCAAGATGGAATATTGTTATAAATGAAGCTACTGAACTTGAACCCGGTAAATATTTCTTTAAAACAAATGTTGGAGATGTTACAAATACTGAAATAGAAAACATTCCAAATGAGAGAATGACGTCGACACAAGAGGGTAGCCCAATGACTTCAATAGGATATATTTTTAAACCTGTAGATGAAGGAACCGAAGTGACACTTTGGGCAGAATTTGAATTAGAGGATCAAAGAAGTGTTATGGAAATAGCAGGAGACTTATTTTTAAAGAGTTTGAAAGTATATGTTGATTATATTGAAGCTGGTGGAAATCCAGAAGCATATAGAAAGAAATTTTCAGCCATAAAGAAAGCATAAAACATTCAATAATATTCCTTAAATTATTAATATTTCATGTTTCTTGGAGATATGTAGCGATATTAATTGTAATTCAATCATTTTCCTTTCTTTTTATTATTGTAAGTCTTAATAAAAGAAATATCTGGAAAAAATAATATAATTAAAAAAAAAAATAATTATTATTAATCTCTGCCTGCAAAACCTCCAATAAGACCTAAAAAGCCTCCTGCAATTAATACGTATGTCCCAATATCCACTGTGTCGAGTTCTAATATTTTAAGCGGAATTATTCCTTCTATTAATGGCTCGCTATCCCAAAATAAAAATGAATATACATTCAATTCCGTAGGGAAAACCCCAAAACCAAATAACAAAATATATATACCTATTAAAATTGGTAAGATTGAGCCTATAATCACTAATGCGCGGCTCTTTACCCCAGCTAGTTGAAAGATGCCTTAAATCAAGAATAAAATCAAAACGACTGCAATTATATAAATTACCCAAGTATCTAAACCAAATATAGTTGCATATGCATCTGGATTGGTAAACATATCTGGAAGATTTTTTATTAATCCTATACCTCCTACATATACCCTTACAAAGAAGAACATAAATGCCTCCCAAGATAAAACATATGTTGCAACTATTGTTAAAATCCCAGCTAATACACTTAAAAATTTTCCTGCACCCATTATTTAACAAACCTCTTAAAAAAGATTTCGATTACAATTAATTTAATCATAATTATGTATAAATTATGTTATTTCTTTTACAAAATAAAGTATAAATTTAAAGCGATTTTTAAGTGAATAAATATTTTTTTTATTGTGATACCACCTTGGCTAAGCTTTCTTCTGATAATTGCATTAATTATTATTTTTTCTAAAAAAGTGTTAGGTATCGTTTTATTTATTGGGGCACTATTATTTGGATTATTAACTCAAGTAGATATACTAAACTCAATTATTACAGTTTTTATAGATCCTTCAATTATCCTATTAGCACTTTGTGTAACTCTCATTCCTATTCTCGGTGGGATAATGGAAGAATCTGGCCTAATGCTTGAATTGGTTCAAAAAATGAAAGTTTCTAAGAAAATAGCCTTAATGGTTTCCCCTGGGCTTTTTGGGCTGCTACCCGTAGCAGGAGGTGCCTTAATGTCCGCACCAATATTAGATCAAATAGATCCAAACCTTAATCCTGATCGTAAGGTTGGAATCAATGTATGGTATCGGCATGCATTAATTTTAATATATCCTTTATCATCAACTTTACTTGTAGCTAGTGTTTTATCTGGAATCTCATTGTATATTATCATTGTAGCTATGATTATTCCATTCATCGTTATGATAATTATTGGATATTTCACATTACTCCGGCAAGTTGAAAAAACGGAAGAAATTAATACTCGCGATCTGAAAAGAGTTTTTATTAATCTTATCCCTATTGTGATTGCGCCAATTATTGATTTTTTTGGTAGAACATTTCTAAATCTTTCCATTCCAGAGATTTTTCTACTTATTGGATTATGTCTGAGTATTGGGGTTGCTTTAAAATTTGCAGAAATGCCATTCTCAACTATAAAAAGTATTGCCAAAAAAATGAAAGTGTGGCGATTTCCTCTTTTAATTCTTGCAATGTTCTTATTTTTAGAGATATTTATAAAATCAGGGGTGCCTGAAGATATAGGAGCATTAGAGCTACCGTTTGTATTATTAATTTGCATCGGATTTTTCCTTGGATTTGCTTTAGGGCGCGTTCTATTACCAATTTCAATTTTGATTCCGATTTATTTAATCCAAAACATCTTAACAATTATGCCCCTACTTGATTTTGTATTTCTCTATTTTGCCACATTTCTAGGCTATTTAATGACCCCGCTCCATCCATGTGTTGCATATAGCATTCAATACTTCAAAACTGACTATAAAAAATCATTCAAATATGTTGCAATTCCCTCATTTATCTGTTTTGGAATATTATTAATTACATATTTGATTTTCAGTTTATTTTAAACCCTTCACACGTTTTTTCGAGCGCGGAAGAACTGATATTCTAAAATTTTAGATAATTTTAAAAAAAAAATAGAAAAAAAGAGAATCGAAATAATTAAGAATTAAGAATTGGAGGACCTTTTCCACATTTTCTTCTATAATGCTTCTTATCTAATTTTAAAATACCAAAACTACTCTTATTTACAATATTTGTATAATTTTTTAAAAAAGTAAGGTGATAACAATTTATAGTAAATTTGAGTGGTTCTGAATGCAAATTAAATGGAATTATATCTCGAAAATCTTCCAGACTTACATTAAAATGATGTTCCTTTTCATTTTTTAGGTCAATAATAACAATTTCACTTGCATCAGATTCTTCAATTTCTTTCCCAACCGAGAGATCTTGAGCAATTTCAGACTTAATTATTAGCGCATCAAATACAACACCTTCGACTACTTCTTTTATCAAATCTGATGAATTTACTAAACTTTTGAACCCTGAAATTTTCTTTTTAACAAAAATATGATTTTTAACCTGGTAATTAATTGTGCTCATTTTAATTCCAATCTTATCACAAATTCTCGAAATCGAAATGGAATTAATATCTTTAGCAATTAATGCTAATGTGGTCACCACACCTGCGATCACATCATCTTTTGTATTCTTGATAAATGGCCAAAATTTTCGTAGTATAATATTTGCACTTTTTCCAAAATCATTGTTAAAATTAAAGAATTCACAAATTTCATTTATTTTTTTAAGGATCAATTGTTTTCTATCTCTCTTAGCGTAAGCTGGATAATAACGAGATGATTCCATTAAAATTTCTTTAAAATCATTTTTACTTACGTTTAAAATGTTTTTAAACTGTAGAAAATCGAAATTGATTGCTTTTACTTTTAAAACCATAAAGAGAATAACGGGGACTAACTTCTCGGCAGATCTTCCTTTAGTTCCTTTTTTTAAATTTTTCCAAACATTCTTGAAAACGAAGATACAATCAATTTTTAACGAATTAGGAAGATGAAGGGCAGTTATGATACGATTAAATTCTGAATCAGCTATTTGAAGTACTAAATTGCTATATTCATTACAAATCCTTTGCATCTTTGACATTCGCTCTAACTCACAAGAGCGTGAATTTGCTCTCCTTTCTAAATTAGTCCCTAATTTTGTAGTTTTCTTAAGTTCATTAGAATAAACTTGAATTGAATCTTGATTATATGGAGAGTTATATTGAAAGATCGGTAAATCTAATGTTAATCCACAATTTCTACAAACATAACCACCACCAGACTCTATAATCTCGTCTGATCTACAGCCGTCACAGAAAAAATCATTCGTTTTTTCTGGTAAATCAAATATTGGAAGGTTTTTATTAAACATCATTTTTTATAGATCCGAAATTTAATTATCACTTGAATATGATAGGGTAGGAGTTTTAATTTTAAAGATTACGATTACCCTCTGAAAATGGCTTCTATCATATTTTAAATGGAATAAAATTGAATTCTTAAGGAACAATCTAAGATCTAGTATTCTTCATCAAAAATCTAAGATCCATTAAATTGTTTAAAAGACGTCTCTGATAAAAATATAAAAAGAAACTGCAATTATATTTAAAAATTAATAAGTTTATTATGTCAAAAGTTCTTAAATTATTAAAAAATTATTTATGTGTAAAAAACTAAAAATTAATTTTTATCTAAAAATATTAGCCTAAATCTATTAGGGTGCGTTATTTGATATGTTTTAAAAAAATTTATTCTAAATTTAATAATTTATTTAATTTTGGGGTAATCTCATCAGAAAAATCATAATATTGAAGAAAAAGATCCAAAAATTCATCGTAATCATTTTCATTTAAATTAAAATTTTGAAATATCAGGTTGCGCGAAATATCAGAAAGAGGAGTATTACTCATCCAATTTAAAAACTTACTAAAAAAATCGACATCGCCAGTTAAAATGTAACCTAAATTAATCCAAACTTTATCAGGAACAAGTCCCTCATTATTAAATAATGTTTTTTCGATAATCTCTAAGCTTTCTTTATTATTTTTAATTTTCTGTAATGCTTTAAAATTAACCCCATTACTTATTTTAAAGCTTTCAATGAATAGCTTTTGTGCTTCTATTTTATTCCCTGCAATTTCTTCAGTCAATCCCAAATAATAATAATTTACATCAAAAAATTGATTGATTTTTTTAGAAGCAATGAAAAATTCTTTTGCAGTATTATATTTCTTTTGCTTAAATTTTATTTTTCCTAGAATGTATTGTGATTCAAAATCTTCAGGATCGCTCAGTATTGCTTTATTGAGAAAATCTTCACTTTCTTCAAATTTTCTTAACTTATAGAGAACCTTTGCCATAAAACCATAAGCAGTACTGTAATCACTATCAATTTCAAATATGTTTTTCAGAAGTTTGTATGCTTCTTCGATGTTATTCTCACTATATCTGAATTCCGCTTCCAACAACATGTTTTCTAATTTAGAATTCATCTAATGGAACTCAAGAATTTTTTTATCCAATATGGTTAATTTAATTTTATTATATTCTATTAATTAATTTTTCTGTAACTCATTATTAATTCCAATTTTTTTTTATTGAATTTAAAAAATCTGATGATTTTTTCTTTTTATATCATGCTAATGCATTAAATCCCTCAAATTCTTTCAATTTACTTTTATTTTTTCTTAATTTTGTTGATTGTATTATTGATTTACAGATTGTCAAGTTTAATCCTGTTTTATGCCGCAACATATGAGGGTTTTCAGAAAGAACTTTTGATGCTATGTGATATCCAGCATTAAACAAAATCCGACCCCTGACTCTTCCTACATTCCTTAACCTTAAAACTAAATCAAATAATTCTTCACGAATTCCGTGTGTAATTCGGATTATTAATGTTTCACATAAATTTGCAGTTTTATCATCATCTAGATAGGAAGCAATTATTCCAATAAATTTGATAATTCTGATAATGTTTTCTTTAATTGAAAATAAATCCCCCGCATAAATTTTGAATTCATCTAAAACATTTTGTAAAGGTTCTTCATCTGCCCACCAAATGAGTGGTTTCATCATTTTCATATTTCTGATTCTCGATTCTGATTTCAATACAACAAAAGAACACTTAATTAAACTTTTATAATCATTAACCTCACCGTTTTCTAGCATTTTTCTAATTTTTACACCGCTTGATGGATACAGATATAATTTTATTATTAATTTTCCAAAATTCGAGCAAATTAATTTATTTCTTTCTTTTAATAAAAGCCCTTTCTCAATTAAATAATCTAAAATATATTCTCCCCTGACGCTCTTAGGAATAATATCATTTACATATTTAGTTATATTTATATCCGTCTGAGAAACCAAAGATAAAAAAAAACTACTTACGTGATTGCAAAAAATAAAGCTACAAGAATTTTTTCCTAGTAGATCTTCTCCAACTCTATTATTAAAATTGCAACTACAGGTAATTCCGTTATCTATATTAAATCTTATATGAAAGATTCCAAAATCAGTTTTGACAATTCCATCTATTGAATCCTTTGAAATATTTGTAATTTTTGTTTGATAGTTGGAATTTTTGATTTTTTCTAAAATTTCTGGATTTGAATGTAATTTCAATATATTTTCTGGTGTTATTTCTTTAATTCGTAGGAATTGATCTATGGGAATTATTTTATCCTTTATGCAATTCCAGTAATATGTTTTTTCAAAAAAATTTTTTAATTCATTAAATGAAATGGATTCTTGCTCAAAAACCCTTAATAATACTTGTTCTCTTAAAGTTTCAGTAGAATTTATGGCTGATTGAATGGGATTGAATATAGGAACCAATCGCTTCCCATCCTCTCCAATTTGAAAATAGTGATCCTCCACCCATATTTTTTCTTCAATATTTTTTACAAGTATTATTCCGTAACCTTTAAGATCTAAACCGGGTCTGCCTGCCCTGCCGAGCATTTGAAATATCTGATTTCTTGAAAAAGGCTCAAAATAAGTAAATCCATTGCTAAAATCTTCATAAAATTTAGAAAAATCAGTAATATTATCTACACTTGTTTGATACCTTTTAAAGTCTTTAATAATTACCATTCTTGCTGGTGTGTTTATTCCTGCCGAGAGAGTTGTTGTGGAACAAATTACTTTTAAAATTCTCTTATTGAAATATTCTTCGATTATTTGTCGTTCTTTTGAAAGAAGTCCTGCATGATGGAAAGCCACACCCGCTTTTATGCAGCTCTTTAATTCAGTAATTCCTCCCTTAATATTTTCTAATTGTTGGGATAATTTTTTACAAATTGATAGTTCTTGTGGATCCAACTTTTTCTTTATAAAATTTTTCAGGTAAAGAGCAAGCTTCTGTGCTTCCTTCCTTTTATTCATGAATATTATTATTTGGCCTTTTTTCTTTAAAATTTCATTTACATAATGTTTAATGGTCGAATCTTTATTTTGAGATACTTTAATATCATATTTTAAGGGAACCGGCCTTTCATTAGAAATTATTAAGATAAATTCTTGCCCAAGTGAAGATAGCCAGTCGCAAAAAAATTCAGGATTTGCTACTGTGGCAGATAACGCAATAATTTGAGGATTAATCAAAAATTCATTCAATCTAACAATTAATGATTCTAACCGCGGACCTCTCTCGCTCTCACCAACACAATGTATTTCATCTATAATAATTGTAGTAATTTCATTAATCCATTTTTCTTCTTTATAATTTCTTAAGATTGAATCCATCTTCTCATAGGTAGTTATAATTATATCAGCTTTTTGGAGTTCCTTATCGTCAATGACAATATCCCCGATTGATAATTCTGTTTTTATGCCATATTTGCTGTAGTTCTTTTTAAAATATTGATATTTCTCAGAAGCTAACGCTTTAAATGGTACTAAATAAACTGCCTTTCCGTAGTTTTTGAAAATATTATTAACAATACATAATTCGCCAATCAATGTTTTTCCGCTACCAGAAGGTGCGACAACCAAAAAGGATTTATTAAAATAGAGTCCCTTAATAATTGCTTCTTTTTGTATATCTCGTAAATAATAGATGTTATTTTTTAATAAGATTCTAATTATTCTCTCATCATCTATATATTGATTAAGTTCTGAGATTATTTCCTCCGGTGATTTTTCAAAATTAGTGGTTGTCATTTTTTACTTAAGAGGTTCTTTAATTAATCTGGTTTGAACCTTTTTTAAATCAGTTAATTATTACTAAAATTGCAATTTATAAAGAAAAAATCTCAAATAAACTACAAATATCTCAATTAAAACCATTTAATACTTTTTTTTCTCACTTCTTTTATTTAAATAGTTTGATTTTATACTTCTACTAATATGGAATCAGAATTATTTGATCCAGATGACATAAAAATTTCATGCTCGGGAATATGGAAAACAGAAAGGGATCATGGTATTTTATATTTTGGGATTAAATTAGAGAATAACTCAGAATTTAATATTTATAATCTCAAATTTTTCTTACACAAAATTCCCATAGATATGAAATTAGAGCCAAAACAAATTCATAGAATCCCAAATTTGAATCCAAAAACGAATATCTCAGTTTATTTCAGATTAATTCCTGGAAGAAATTATATTTTTGATACTGTAGAAGGGTTTGTTTCATATCGTGATCTGCGAGAAAAAATACATATTAGAGATATTGAGCCTTATGAAATCGAATTTCAAAGAGATTTTTATACAACGAATAAAATTTTCATAAGGAATTTGAATCAAAAAGTTAAGTCTTCTTCTATTTAAGTGTTTTCACCAATATAAAAAAAATTTTAGAGTTTTTTTTATTTAAATATACTTATTTGAACATCTATTTGATATTATGGACAATTACTTATATCAAAGTGATACGACATTAGATACTCCGGACAGAGCAGATTATAAATATCATTATAATGAAGCAGAGAAATTGGAGAAAGAAGGAACTCTAGAAAGTCTTGAGTCGGCTATTGTTCATATTGAGATGGCAATCAATAATTTAAACGAGAATAAAACAATACTACCAGAAAAATCATTAGATTCTGAGTTAAAAAAATTCGCTGAACATCAATTAATGATTAAAACAAATTATCATGAGAAACGGATTATTAAATTGTTAAAAGAGGTAGAAAATGAGGAGAAGAGAAAGGATTTTAAGAAATTGGTAAATTTTTATAAGAAAATAAGAGATTCAATGATTTTTTTATATAAATTAGGAAATAAAGGCATAAACATTAATGAAATAAATGAAGTAAAAGAGAAAATTAGTAAATTAACTAAAAAGATATTAAATGAGAATTTATCAATCTCTTTGAACAAAAAATCAAGTAAAACTGAGCAGAAGCCACATTCAGTTGAATTTAAAGAGATTAATGCAGAATTTGAGGAAATCAATTTTGACACAAATGATCAAATACCGTTACAGAATCATGATACTGAAGGAGAAATAAATATACCGGTAGAGGTTGAATCCATGGTAATTGATCAAAATGAATTAGCTCAATCAGAAATGATATTATTAAAGGATAATGAAGTGGAGGAGGATAGCATAAATTCACTTGAAAAAATCAACAATAAGAATTTCTTAGATCAAATGATGGTGATTTCAGATACTCCTGAAATTGAAGAATATAGCATGGAGAGTGAAATTTTAGATAAAAAATCGGTCAAAATGTTATTAGCCCAGTTAAGAAAAACGTTAATTGCTAATAATTACCAAATTTTCCCGATTGATTTTCAAGAATTATATAATAGGATTGATTTTCTTGCTATAAAGATCTTTCATATTAATGAATTTCTAGATATATGTCATATTCTACCTTTGAGACTCGCTAAACTATACGGTTTATTACTTGTCTCAGAAAAAAAGATCGATTATAATAGTAATAATACAAATCTATCTCAGATTGAGCGTAAAAATCTAGTAAAGTCATTAAAAGAAGATATAAAAGATGTTGTTCAGATCTTATCAAATGATCTTGAAAATGAGGGCCCAATCGCTAAAAATTTCATTTCTTATATTAATGATGAAATTTCCTTACAAAAAAGTAGAATATCAAGTAAAGGCTATTTTTATTGTAGAGGTCGTATGCAATACAATTTCATAATTCAGCCAATTATTATTTCCCAAAACAAAATTGGATTTTTGGAGAGGAATATTCCATATGCATTTCAACAATCTTCTGATTTATATATTATTAATATTAATGATTTAAATGATCTATTAGGTTACTTGGAACAGAAAAAAAGTTCAATTGAAAAAATTTGTATCAAAAAGCAGCCACTTAATTTATTTATAGATAATAAGATAAAATTAAGTAATGCTTTAAGGTTAATAAGCATCGTATTAGGAGTATTTGGGGTTTCTTACTTACTTTCATTGTTTGTAAATGATAAAATTTTTGTCAGTGTGTTTCAAGTATTACAAATTCCATTTATAATAGGAATAATACTTCTATTAGGTTTCTTTATATACATATATAAAAAAAACCAAGACAAGATCATTCAAAAATATAATCTACCTTTCGGATTTTCCCATCCTGATTTTGATGGGCAAAATTTATCTATTGCTTTGAATCAAATTAATCCTCCAGAAAGAGAGCAATTCCTATACGAAATTTACAATAAGCGTCCAATTCCCAATGATTTATTACAAAAGATCCAAAATCCTCACACTTTTTCGGAATTTGTTGAATTATTTGAAACAAACTTAGTAAATATCGCATTAAATAATGAGAATTTAACTAAATTAAAACAATCTTTTAAATATTTTAAACAAAAACATAGTTTCTACAAAGCATATTGTATTCTTCGGTCAATTCTTGTGTTGAAATTACGAGATTTTATAAGACATCGCTTGAATAAATCAACCGATGATATCCATAATATCCCTTCCCTACTAGATTTAATATGCGCTGAATGTAATATCCCATTTAACAATGAGTCTATTAAAGCGATAAAAAGAATAGAGAAAATTCGGGAACTGAAGGGACAAATAAATCAATATTTTTTTACTCAAATTGTAAATATAGTATACGATATTATCGAAATAATTCAGAACAATACCAAATTGACTGAAGATCATAAAGAATTTAATAATTTTCATGAAGAAAATGTTCAAAAATTTGAAGAGAATACTATTTTTGAAAAAAGTATTGGTTATACGGGAGGAGACCCACCAGAAAATATATTTAAAGATTTCTTAAAGGATGATTAAAATGATTGAGAATAGTGAGAAGATTGTAAGATGTTTCAAAATTTTGTTTTTCATAGGGATGGGACTGGTTATTGCATCCTTTTTCTCAGAGTGGTATTATTACGCTTATATCATCAATGGAACTACAATGATTTGGGGATATAATATAATCATAGGATGGAATAGCCTTACAAATAATTCTGAAAATTATCCTGGGATAGTTGAAATTGATATGATAATCCTTTCACTATATATGTTTATTTTTATTTTAGCAGCAATATCATTTATTTATATTTCACTTGAGCGTCCGCTTTTTAGCAGAAAAGATTTTTATAATAAGGTAAAGACGTTAAATTATATTTTTCCCGTATATCTTGGATTTAATCTTATAATATTAGCATTATTTTTATTTAGTTTATTCCAGGCTAATTTCTATTTTCCATTTTTGAAGCTTTATATTGTTTCCGAAGACTCTGAGACACTTTATTGGCTTGGTCCTGGATGTATTTTACATATGATATCTTTTATTATTATGTTTCCATTCTCTACTGCTGTTTTACAAATCCCTCGAAAATTTAAATTAAAGGAGAATAAAATTGAAATTGATGAAATAATTGCAATAAGTTCTAGAAAAATAGATTTTGAGAAAATTATTATGAAAGAAAGGATAAAGAAAGATACAACATTCAATCAATCTTCTAACGGTAAATTCCAAAAAGAAAAATTTAATCTGGATAATATACGCTTGGAGAGTGAATCATAAGTGTCAAAATTATTAGAAGCCACTAAATTGTTATTACACAATAAAAATTTCAATGAATTGTATAAAATTTATCTGGATTTGATTTATAACACGGTTATTGAAATCGGTGTAAAATTAAATATTAGAACTCCTAAATCCAATGAAAAGATTTATGATTATATGATAATAATCGATAAGTTCCTCTTAAATAATATTAATATTGTTTTATTTGGAGAACATATTCAGAAAATAATTACTTTTTACAATTTATATGATAAAGCTGAAAATTCTTCAGAAAATCTAATAATAGATCAGTATGATGTAAAAGAATTAGTAAAAGAATATTATGAACTTAAAGCCTTGCCCGTCCCTAATGTTTTTCAAGATATTGAGAGTTATAAGACAAGCAAATATGCCAATTTTCAAACATTAAAGGCTTGTAATTTAATTTTTGGTAAAAATATTAAAAATTATAATAGTAGTACCAACATTGAAGATGCATTATATGAAATGATTTCCAATCGAATTCAAAATGATTCTGATAAAATCAGGAGAGATTATCAGAAGGGAAAGCTATCTTTTGATAAAAGTTTCAAAAAATTGGCAACCTTAGATTCAATAAAAAAAACAATAGAGACTTCAAAGAAAAAATCCAGCCAAATAGAGATCAGTGGAACCTTGTCTGATAATTTAGAATATAAAATCTATACATTACGGATGCCGGGATATCTCATATTATCTTTTGGAATTATTTCAGCGATATTATTGGGTTTTATATTTATGGAGATATTTTCAGTGCCAATACTGGCTATATCTTTATATCAAAGTGTGATATTTTCTGGATTAATTTGTTTTATTTGTTTTTATATCTTCATTAAATTCTTTATTAAAGAAAAAAAATGAGTAAATCACCAACAGAAATCACAACAAGTTTGAGTCCTTCAGAGAAAGAAGATTTAAATAGATTTGGAGCCGTTGCTGATATTAATATTTGGAATGAGCGTCCTGCCTTCAAAGACGTGAATAAATTTTTTATTTTTTTAAAAAGAGGTTTTATCATTGGTATATTTATGATATTTACTTTATTATTATATTATTGTAGTGGAGCATTGGTAGTTTCATTCTTATTCCCAAGTTTGATAATTATTTCTTTTGTGTTAATATTTTTCCAAGATATTTTTTATTATTTTCCTAAATTCAGATATTCCGGAATAAAAAGAATTGAATTATTTAAGAATTGCTCATTTAGGATTAAAGATAAGAAATCTGACACTTTATTCATTTTCAATAGAAAAGAAAATTTAGTTACTGGTATAAAGTTATTTAAAATAGACATATTACCTGAAACAATTCAAGGAAATGTTTATCGATTTTTAAATTCTCTTGATAGAGTAGGAGTTCCTTATGTTTATCAAATAATTCAGACTTCAAATATTCAGTTAATAAAGAGAGCTTCGGACTTTTCTGATAAAGAAGAAAAATTAAGAATTCGAAATACTCTACAAAATTCTGAGGCGTCTTTTAATACTACTTTATTCTTGGCAACTTCTTATTGTAATATGAATAATATAATTTCTGTTGCATTGGATGAAATTCAAAATTCATTAGATCATTACGGGAAAAGCATTATTTCCTCCTTTGTGGCTTTTTTTCCTCATTATCATTTAACAGAACTAAAAGGATTGGAATTAATAAATGGATTGTATACTTTATTCTTTAAGACAGAAGTTGAACCGAGAGAAGATAATAATAAATCATTTAAAAATAGAAATTGTAGGTCTACAATAATCAGAATTGTTTATTTGTTTATTTTTATTAGTTTCGAAGCATTTTTATTACACTCGGTAGGCATTGGTGTTGATTTTAATATATTAATTAATTTAATTGTTTTGATTGGAATTGTATTCATCTACTGGCGAGAAGTATTTAGTTCTTTGACAGACAAATTCATCTTTAGGGATTTTTTTAGATTACATCTTTTTAGTGATTATAAATTTTTTATGAGAGCTGGTATTCCAGATTCTGTTTTTGTTTGGAATGAAAAATTGAAATTATTAACCGGGATTAAGCTATTTACGGTTAGAGATATTATGTCGCGTGGTTATTGTAACCCCGACAAATTCATCAGAGCAATTTCGCCTTTTAAATTGTCTTATTCATATACTACAATTCAAGCGCCTCTTTCTCAATTTGATATTGAAAAAGATTATATGAAATACTTTAGAAATAAGATTATTTACAGCATGCAAAAAAATTATAATAATGAGGAGAAACTTGTAGAATGGCTTTCTATGAGAGCTGGTATTTGGCGATTTATGTTTCTTATTTCTATAAATTCCTACAAATTTACATCCTATGTTTCAAATGAAATTATTGATAATTTGGATATGGAATTACAGGAGAAATTTGAGACCATTCACCTTGCGTTTCAGGAAACATATAGTGATTATGTGCCATTAGTATTAAGAAATCGAAGATTAATTTTAGGAATTAAAGTAATTCTTTTAAAAAACAAGTTTATCCGTCGTGGAGGATCAAATTTACCTTATTCTCTTATACAAGGTAAAATTTTGCAAGAAGTTAATAAAATAATGAATGAATTAAAGAAAGGAATTAAAACTCAAGTAGCTGCGGAGTTTAATTCACCCTTAAGCTTAAAAAATGAAATTTTAATTGGTAATACAATAAATACTGAATTTTTTAGGGAGGAAATACCTTTTGGTTTATTATTTAATCAGATTAATAACTTAATCATTAGTGGTGGAACTCACAGACAAAGAGAAGATATTAGTTTGAAAATAATAATAGAATTGGTTAAAAACAAAATACCTTCAATTATATTTGATTTTAATGGAAAATATAGTAGGCTTATTGATATTTTCTCTAAGACACAATTTTATCATGATTTCTATTATTTTAAACTAGGTCAAAGTTTTAATATCGAGTTATTGAATTCGGGAATAAAAAATGACCCCAATAATTTAGAATATTTGGACTATATCTGTGAAGTGATCGGTTGTGTAAGAAAATTAAATGATAAAGAAATACAAACGGTTAGGGATTTGATATCAAAAGTCCCAATGGATTCTAAATCAATAACTATGGATATGGAAATGGAAGATAAGTGTAAAAAAAATAAAAATTATAATGAAAAGTATATTGCCTCAATATTTAATGACTATACTCATCAAACTAAAAATACAATCAGTGCGATAGGTATTGTGGAGGGTAATATTAATTCAAATGATTTTCTAAAAGATGCTAAAACTGTTATTATTGATATGAGTATTTTACGCCCCCCATTTAATTTATTTGCAATGTTTGTGTTAATCTCAAGAATAATTCATTATACTCATGAGGGGGGAGATTATATTCCTAAGTTGTTAGCAATGCCTAACGTTGAATATTTTTTCGATAAATTTTATCTTGATAAATTTGTTAAGCCTTATACAATTGATAGATTCCTTGATCCATTGAAAGAAAAAGGATTTGGATTTATGTTCTTAGTTAATGAAGTAAATAAATTACATCCAACATCTTTTGATTATATTCAAAATTTTATGGCTCTAAAAACGGTGCAACCGGCAGACTTAATGGTTTTAAAAAACCTTCTTAACTTGCAAGAAATAGGTCAAGGATATTATACAAAATCACGAAAAAATACATATCATATAGATTTTTTGAAACAATTAAGGGATAATAATGCTATAGTTTCAAGAGATGATATTTACCAACCCTTTCCCGTTAAAATCGATATTGATTCCCTTACGGCGATAGCCGCTCCAAAGTATTCGGAATTAAGTGAATATATGAAAAGATTTGGGTATAATTTTCAGAAGACGGAAGAACAAATTTTAAATTCGGTGAAAAAAACGATATTTGAAAAAGATTTCCACGAATATCTTTTTCTTTTAGATGATATTATCAATTTTCTTAGAGCCTTAAATCGAATAGACACAATTGGTAATATTTATGAGTATAAAGTTAAAGAACAACTTTTTAAGTTTATACACAAAAAATTAGTAGCTAAAGGCTACAAGAGAAAACAAATTAGTAAAATTAGAGATAATTTGTTTAATCTATTAATTTCCCATCAATATTTGGTTGAAAATCACCCAAGAGAAGCTGGTGGCTCTCAATCGATGAGGACATCGTATTCGGTTGGACATCAATTTGTGAAAGCATTGGATGATCATTATAAAACACAAGAATCTTTCGATCACCAGGTTGATTTACAACCTATTGAAGATGAAAAAATTGAAGTAAATAAAATTATCCCTAAAAAGGAAGAGATTTTTGAATATTTCGTTCCACCAGATAGTGAACAGAATAAGCAACAAGTGATAATAAATACTAACAAAAAGATTAGTAATTGTAAAAATATCTTGGCAAGTCTTATAGGAGCATTTTTAGTTAATGGAACTATAAGGGCTGGTAAAGAATTAAATAGAAATCATTATAAAGATACAATTTTAAAAGTGAGAAATGTATTATCTAAATTTTTATATAAATTATATGATTTTAAATTTGATGAAAAAAGTAATGTAAAAATCCACAGTGATGTACTATTAGAAGCGGTAGATTTTATTGCTGAATCTAATATCATTCCTTTCAAAGGGCAAGAATTATATGACATTCTCAAAAAGATTAATATTATTGAAATTAAAAGTGGAGAGTTAGAAAATACTGCAAAAAATCATTATGAAATGCTTTATGATTTTACACAAAAAATTTTGATAGGGGTCTTAGATTAGATGATCTATTTTTACTACTACTCCTAAACGTCAATTACGGCTACAGAGTTTTAAAAAAAAGAGATTAATTGAATTTTTATTTTTAAGATTTTTCTTATTCTTTTATTTTTTTACCAAGTTTCATAATAATTGGAAGCATTTTAGTCAATTCCATAGCAGGCGTAGTTTTTATGAATTTAAAAACACCCGGTTTGGCGAGTCTCCAAACTGCTGTGCCTTGTACCATTTGTTCTTCAGTGTCCGCTTCTGTTATTGATATGCCCCAATAATCAGAGGTGCTGATATACCAAGCAATTGTCTTTGTGCCTTCAACTGGATACAGTTTCTTGCTAATAATCATTTGCGCCATCTCCGATAATTCTGATGGATCAAAATCTGGATTTAACTCCCAATATGAAATAAATATCATTCTTTTTTACCACCTTTTTTATTTTAATTGGATTCAATAAAGGTATAGTTTTCAAAACTATATAACATTTTTTCCTTCTATTTTTGATTATTTAATATTGCTATTATAAATTATTAATTATTTTAGGAGGATTATCAGTTATGTGATGATCTAATTACATTTTAAAAAATTGATATAAAATTATCAAGCATATTTTTTTAAATACAAAAAGAGAGTAATAATCGTAAAGAAAATTTCATTTTAAAAATTCTAATAAAAAAAATTAATTAAAGTGAGAAGTAATGAGAATTAAAAAAAATCAGATGAATTATTATTTCTTAATTACACTTGGATTAAATCTTACTTCTATTGTGATGGGAATTCTCTATTTCGTGATTGGACCTGATTTAATATTTGGATTTTTATTTAGTATTATCTTAGTCATCTCATGGTTTCTTGACATCGGTCTAGTTTTATTAAATGATTTCAAACTCGCAAAAAACAATGCAACTGGAAAAATTCTTAATCGACTTGGTTATAGTTTTGTTATTTTCCAGATATTTGGGGCGGTTTGCATGGTGGGTGGACTCTTCTTTTTGAATGCAGATTGGACATCGCCTTTAGTTCAATATTCATTGATATGTATTGGCTTTTTTGGCTTTTTTCTTTTTGGCAGCATCTTGGCTTACTTGAATATAAAGAAATTAGATATTCGGGAGGCATGGAACTTTGAATAAACTCAAGATCTTCAAGCTATTATTGATAATTTTTTGTATCATAATCTTAGTTTGGGGTTGCTTGTGGATATATTTATTATTTGTCGGAGGTGGGCAGTTACGGGGTGTTATGATATTACTAGAGGAATTTGTCGCGCAAAGTGCGACTTTAATGGTTGGTCTTTGCGTTTCAGCCACAATTTTATTGTTGAAACTCTTTTCTTCTAAAAGAATCCGTCATCCAAAACAATATTATACTCTCGCTATTATTGGTTTTACAATTGCTGGTTTGAATTCTATTTCCTTACTAGCCACCCCCTTCACAATATTGCATGCCAATGCTGAATTCGATGAAGTTTTTGGACCTAATTGGGAAAGTACCATCCCTGAAGATGTTAAACAACATTTCCTCCAGACACCTTATATTCTGCCTGCGCATATTCTAACAATTCCCGAAAAACCAATTCATGTAGAAAAAGATGTTCTATTTTATGAAGGTGAAAATATCACACTGTTCTTTGATGTATATATGTCTGCTCAATCATCCTCACAATTGCCTGGTAATGGGAGTGTCATTATCAATCTACACCCAGGTGCTTGGGTTTCTGGGGGAAAAGGTACTTGGAATATGATTTCAACTAGTAAATATTTGGCAGGTCAAGGTTATGTTGTATTTGACATTGAGTACGGATTGATCGAGGGTTTCCATTATTATGCTCAAGCTCCCGATACACCCGAGCATGTGATGGGTAATTTCACTATAGAAGATCAGATTCGACATATAGGTATCTTCACGAAGCTACTTGAGACTAACTTTTCGATGACATATGGGGCAAATTTGGATTCCGTTTATTTTATGGGTCGATCAGCTGGAGCACATCTTGCAGGTGTAATGGGATTAGGATGTAATGAAGAATATCATAATGGTACGTTTAGTCCTAACTTGAATGTGAAGGGGATAATTCCTCTGTATTCTCCTTCAGCAGCTCCAGAAATATTCTTAAAAGAAAATAAAACTACAAATCCCGAGATGTACGATGCTTACGACCTTACTAAGCTTGCTGACCCCCAAGACCCACCTGCACTTTTCTTTCAAGGAACAAGTGATGGTCAAGTATCGATCACAAGGGTTGAAACTTTAGTATCAGAGATGGAATTGAAAGGGGTTAAATGCTGTCTTTTAATATTCCCATTCGCAGGACATGCTAATGATTTCGTTTTAAGTACGAACATTGGTCAAGTATGGGTTTATTACTTAGAACGTTTTCTATATTTAACACAATAATTTACTTCGAGATATCTTATATCCACAATGATAAAGAATATGGATTTGAATCAACATAATTTAAATACCTTCCCTTTTTTTTAATTTCTATTTTTAATATAAATTCATTTTATTTTCTGGTTAATAACCGAGTTAAAATGGAGGATCTATCAAAATATATTGTAAATAATAAATCATTAAGCCGGGAGTCTTTTTTTATTTAAATAGTTTCTTTCTAAATTGACGATAACTTAATCCCAAAAATACAAAATAATTTTATAAAAATGGAAGCAGAATCGAGAGCAAACAGAAAATTTGGTTCCATGAACCTCTTTTTGGATGAAGATTTCATCAATACATTTAAGTGGAAGCAACCAAAATGGGATGAGTTTGAATATCAAATTTTTAAAAGGCATTATGCTCATTATATAGAAGAAGAAGAGCGCACAGAAGAATTTTGGGAAACCTTAAAAAGAGTGATTGAAGGCTGTTTTAGTATTCAAAAGGAACATTGTATGAATTTAGGAATACCATGGGATGAACAAGACGCTCAAAGATCAGGCCAATTAATGTTCCAAAAAATGTGGCATTTTAAATTTCTAGATCCTGGTAGATATATGCTAAAATTTTCTGAAACTCTTTTAAAATATTCTAACTCAGTTAAGAAATGTAGATAATAACTTTAAAAAAAAGTTTATTATTTCAGCGCAATTTGTTCAAGTAATTCCTGCACCAAATAATTTCTGAGATTCTAATAATTTATTTTCGTACTGTTTTGATTTAATCATAGCCCGAAACAATGAAATATCTAATTTTAATTCAAAAATTTCATGTTTACTAACAAAATCTTCCAATTTATCCAATAACCAGTTTGATTCGATTATTTGATTTTTACTAAGGTATATGTTTACAATTTCCAACAAATTTTTTATTCGTTTTATTTGACTTTTTTTGGTTTTCTTCATATCTATTCTCAAAATTAAATAATTTAATTTATTTTATTATTTGCAAAATTATAGAGCGAAGCTATATAAATAAAAAGGACACGTATTAGCGTTCTTTACAAAAATTTTTTTTTAAATATATTTATTTTAGACAAGAAGTATGGCACAAATAACTTCGATAATTTTAATAATAATTGCATCTTTGGTAATTGGATATATATTTTTCTTTATCAAAAATGTTATATCATTTTATATAAATTCAAATTACAACTCCTTGATTTTTTACAGAGAGTTTTTTTTTCTTTATATAAATCATTTTTATTTTATTTTTATAGATAAGAGATATCAAATATTGTATTATGAAAGAAACAATAAGAAATATTAAAAATATATCAGCATATACAGCAAACACTCAATTAAATACTTTAAATTTCATCGTAGAATCCATAAAAGATATTATTTTTGACACTCAATATTTAGCAATATTAAAAGAGACAATTTTAAAATTAATTGATGGGCAAATTGAACAAAAGGACTTAAAAAAATTGATAATTGAGCATGGAGTTAGTTCGGTGGAAGATATTAAAAAATTGATTGAATTATATACTGAAATAGAGATTAAAAGAATTATTAAAAGGGTTGAAGCACAAAAAGATAAAATTAAAAAATATAATCAATTGCTTTCAAAAATTGCTCCTAGAGTAGAAAAAATTTATAACAAATTGAGTTTATAAAGAGTGAGTGAAAATTAGCAATTCAAGGACTTTAAAAAATGAAGAGAATAATCTATTTAAATTCAATTTTCTTAAAAACGAGAAAATTGATCATAGAGAGTATCAAATAAATATTGCTAAGAAATGTTTTGGTAATAATTCCTTAGTTGTGATTCCAACTGGATTAGGGAAAACGATAATATCTATAATTGTTGCAGCTCATACTCTTGAGAATTCTCCACCACATTGTAAAGTGATAATTTTAGCACCAACACGTCCTTTGATTAACCAACATCGTGAAAACTTCTTAAAATTCATGAATATTCCCAGTGAAAAATTCAGTATTTTAACTGGACAGATTGAACCAAATAAAAGAACATATGAATTTATGAATAATCAGGTCTTATTTTATACTCCTCAAACATTAAGGAATGACATCTTAAATAACAGATATTCTTTAATGAATGTTTGTTTAGTTATATTCGATGAGGCCCATAGAGCCCAAGGAGATTATGCTTATTGTCAAATTGCCGATGAATATATTGAGCATAATAATGATGGAATTATACTTGGTCTTACTGCCTCTCCTGGATCAAATAAAGAAAAGATTTCTATTTTATGTAAGAATTTACACATTCCCTTAAACAACATTTATCTAAGAACACGTAAAGATAATGATGTAAAAGATTACATCCAGCCAATGAAAATTTGGAAAGTTGGTGTTGATATGACAGATTTAATGAGATTAGTTCATTCAGCTTTAAAAAATATGATTCAAGAAAGATTAAATTATCTAAATTCTCTTGGATTTCTCGATTCTAATAAGGGACAATTGGAAAATATCTATAAGAAAGATTTAATAAGATTAAATAGAGAACTTTTAGAAATAATTAATGGAGATAGAAGTAAAACAGGTGTTTATAAAGCATTATCGATTAATGCACAAATACTTAGGCTGTTTCATATGTTAAGCTTAGTTGAAAGTCAAGGACTTGATTCATTATTATCTTATTTAAAATCTATGAAAAATCAATCTTCAAAAAAAAATGCCTCTAAAGCGTTAATTAGTTTAGCGAATGATTATGAAATCAATAAAATCTTCAATGAACTTCAACAATATAATGAAATAGATGAACTACTATTAATCCATCCAAAATTTAATATTTGTAAACAAATAATCCTAAAGGAGCTGAAGGTAAATCCTGATACAAGAATTATAATATTTTCAAAACTAAGAGATTCAGTAGCAACTATCACTTCTAAATTAAAAAAAAATAGTTTAATAAGACCAAAAAGATTTGTGGGACAAGCAACTAAATCAAGTCAAGATAAAGGACTTTCTCAGAAAAAACAGATAGAAATTCTTAATGATTTTAAAGAAGGGAAATATAATGTTTTAATTTCTACAAATGTCGCAGAAGAGGGGCTTGATATTGCAGAATGTGATCTTGTTATATTTTATGATGTTGTTGCTTCAGAAATTAGACTTATACAGCGTAAAGGGCGAACAGCTAGAATTCGTGAGGGTAAAGTAGTTATCCTTTATTGTAGAGGAACTTCAGATGAGATATATTTACATATTTCTTTAAATAGACTTAAAAAAATGCATGAATTATTAAAAACCCCGAAAAAAATCCCTGAAATTATTAAACCAAAAAAAAAAAATGATAATTTAGATAAGTATCTTTCTCCTATTGTAAAATTAAGTAAAAATATTCCTTTATTTTTTGGAATTCGACAATTTCTGAGAAATTCCGGCATTATGTTTCAGATATCTTCCTGCCAATATCACATTCATATTGGAAAAAAATTAGGGATTCATATTTTTCCAGCAAGAAAGATTACTAAATTGAACAGTGAAGGTCTTCTTAAAGACTGGATTCATGAATTTCAAAGCAAGTTCGATCTAGCTGTGATAATTGCAGAATTTCTTGATTTCGAATCGATGTTTGAAGAAGACCTAAATCTCGTAAGACATAAGATTTCTAGAATTGGAGATGGTTATGAAATCCCAGTAATTTTTATCGGTAAACAAGAAGAACTTCAAAAGATTTTAAAAGGTTTTTTCGATAAGATTCTAAAATAAAAATAAAAATTTGAGTCTAAAGATGAAGAGACTAAATATTAATATCAATAGAATAATACAACTAAAAAAAAATGGAAAAACTAATGATGAAATTGCTCAAGAATTTAAATGCACTCTAACTTCAATTAGAAATTATCTCAAAAAATTTATGTTGGATTATAATAAATATAAATATTTCAGGAGATCTCGACAAGAGATCAATGAAATGATAAAAATGAAAAAAAAAGGAAAATCAAACAAAGAGATTGCTCAAAAACTTGAACGTTCTATCCCAACAGTTGGGAGATATCTTCAAAAGTTTATATCTGATTATAATAAATATACAAACAATAGAATTCTACAAAAAGAGATTACTAAAATGATTGTACTGTAAAGAGAAAGATTATCATACAAAAAAATTGGCAAAGAATTAAATTATGCTGAAAGCATGGTTGGAAAATATATTAAAAAATTCATGTCAGATTAGAAAGAGTTTCTTAATTGTAAATTTACGAAAAAAGAGATCGAAAAAATGATTGTTTTAAAACAAAAGGGAATGGCTAATTGGGAAATCGCTGAAAAAATGAAATGTGATAAGATTACAGTTGGAAGATATCTTAGTAAATTTATGCCTGATAATAATTTTTTCCCTCATATTTTAAATGAAGAAGAATATTTACATAGAAAGAAGGTTAAAGAAAGAAAAATCAAGAAATATAAACAATCACTAGAAAAAATTGAAAAATTGAGGGAATGTTTTAAAGATAGGGTAATTACAAGCCAAGAATTATGGATAATAAATTACCTTCTTCCAGCACAAAAAAAGCTTAAATAATTTTTAAATATTTCGGAAATTGCAGAAAATAAGGAAGAGATCCTAAAATGTTTAAAAATAATTACCCATATTTTGCTTAAAATTAACAAAAATCGCTCATCTGATTTGATTTTGGGTAGTTCTATATATTTAAATCCATCTTTTAATTTAAAAAATGTCTTGGATCTCTTAAATATTTCAATTACTCCTATTAATAAATTATTAAAGACAACTGGATTAAGAAAATTTCAATAGATAAGAGATTTGAATAGAATTGGAATATGTTGTATTTTCATGTTCAAAAATTTAAGAAGTGTGGTTTGTTCTATCTTAATGGGAGCCAAATTTCTTCTGAATTTGTAAATTCGCATAATAAATTCAAAGAAATGGTTCTTCTTAAATGTTTTTTCTCTGCTCAACCTCTCTCCAGTGGAGATCGACCCTCATTCTGAAAGATCACTTAAAATCTTTTCTACATTAAGAAGTTAGGTTATAAATTCCGATCAATTCCACCAGAAATCACTGGATTTCGTACCCAATCCGATTTTTTTCTTTATAAAGTTTTAATTTAAAAGTCTCTCAAAAAAAAAATTTAAAACTATGGGTTGAATAAAAAGATGAACGGAAAAAAATCAATGGATGATATAGCAATATGGAAGGTAATCGTTGATATTACTCAAATACCAGCCAAGCCACAAAAGGAAGATTCTTGGTTGTTTTAAAACCTAATTATAATTATCCTATTGGATTATTGTTATATTGAAAAATTTAAGAAAAACTTTAAAATCATTGTAATTATAGCCCAATTTCTTGATTTTACCGAGATTTTTAAAAATGAGAAAAAGTATGTCAAAAGAAACTTATTAAAAATTTCTCAAAAATATGAAATTCAAATTATTCCCATTGATAATAAAGATGAATTATTTCTATTATTGAGAGGATTTTTCAAAAAAAGAATTTAGAAATGATTGAAAAAAATACCCAAATAAGAAAGTATATTGTATTTCCTTGTAAGAAATGCTGTCAATATACTTACGCTAGAGTGAATCAAAAAGGAAAAAAATGCCCACGTTGTGGAAAAAATCACAAAATTTCAGAAATCTCTGGAGAAATTGTCAATAATTTGAAAGAAGCAAATTTATTAGTAAGAAAAAAACAAGATGGATTTGCTATAAAAAATGGATTTAAAAATCTTGATTTATCATCTTTAACATCTGGTTTTACCATACCAGGATCTGATAAATCTACATTCAATTTCCAGCAATTCAGAAAAATGAATAAAGAAAATAATAAAAATTTATACAATAAATTTATATTTGGGCTGAAACAATTAAAATCCAATTTTTCTACTTTTTCTACAATTCCAGAAAATATTTTTACTTTATTTTTTATAAATAATGGTTTTAAGAGTTCAGAAATAAAACAATTAATAAAATTGGCCTTAAGAGACAAAAAAATCGATCAATATTTAAAAAATAATAATGTTAAATATTACCAAATAATTGTTTAAACTTTCCTTTAGAGTATATGATTTTTTTAACTAAAGCAAATTTGCATTTTCCATCATTACACGAGTTAAAGCAATGAAGACCGATTCAACATTTTCGCCAGATTTAGAAGAACATTCAGTGTATCCAATAAAATCACGAGATTTTGCCGTTTCTATTGCTTCTTCTCTATTCACAGTTCTTTTTAGAGAAAGATCTGCCTTCCCTCCGACCATTAAGATTGGAATTTTGTTATAATCTTCCTTTAAACCTTGACTTATTACTTCAAGCCATTGATTTAAATTTTTAAAACTGGAATATCTTGTTATATCATACATGAAAATGCCTCCAGAAGCCCCAATTATATAACCAGGTAAAAGAAATCTGAATCTTGACTCTCCTGCAAAATCCCAGATTTGTAAAGAGATTTTTTTCCCGCCAAGATTTATATTTTTTAAGTGAAAATCAAGACCTATTGTCATTAATGAATCACTTTTAAAAATACCAGTTACATAACGATAAGTTAATGCAGTCTTTCCTACTCCACCCTCCCCACAAATAAAAATCTTAAAAACTGCATCTCGAATTTTGGTTACACCTTGGTTTTATCAAAAGTTTTTTTTTCCTTTAATTGAAATTAATAATTTATGTATTTAATTTTATAGATATCAAAATTATAAAGTATAGATATTGTCATTCACGATTAATAATCCAAATATTCAATTATTTTTTAATTTTATTTTATTTTAAAGGATTAATAAACCCCATTTAAGTTACTCATTCACAATAAATTTTTTATTCAAAATGTTAATCAATTTTATCGATATTAGAATTACACAAATTAAATATATATATTAGATAAAAGAAAATAGTTTCCTCTGCGTGAAAGTTATTAATTTCTTCTTTTTAAAATAAATAATGCTTTTTTCGTAATTATTAGTAAATTTAATTATATTATTTTTAATTCTTTTTGAATTTAATGTATGATCCTCACACAGAAATTCCATAATTTTCTCTATTTGGGGATAATTCCAGTTAAAATTAGAATATTTGCTAATTACTTCGGGAAATAGAAATATTTTTCTAATCTCTGCGATTTTTTTTTCATTTAACCTTGAGAAATCAAATTTAGACGCGCAATTTTTGATAACTGATTCAATATGGCCAAATTTTTTAATAAACCGTAATGCTAATTTGGGACCTATTCCCATAATTCCTTTATTATAATCTGTTCCAATAAGCATTGCGATATCGACTAATTGAAATATATCAATGCCCCATTTTTTTAAATTCTCGTTTAATTTAATGATGGATGGTTTTACTTTTGCATATTGCCAACTATTATTTATTTTCCTTACTCTCGATTTTGATAAATTTCTAACTTGTCTCAAACTTCCGAAGACTAAACAATCAAAATCCTGACTAATTGTAAAATCTACAACTTTATCTTTGACCAAACAAGCACATTGTGACTCCGCTGATGCAGGAGATTCCACGTAAGGAATTCCCAAATATGATAACATCTTTTTTGATTCTTGAATTGTATTAATCCACAAAAATTCTTTACCAGTAGCGATTTGTTGAGCAAGTTGGTAATTATGATTTTCTATTGATTCTTTGTATTTTTGTTTAATATATTGGAAATCATGTAATTTATCTTTGGTTATCAATCGTTTATATGGATGTACACAACCATCAAAGCAAAAAATTGGGAGTATTTTTTTAAAATAATAAAAATTTATTCGATTTAACAGTCCATAAAGATGAGAAATAATCCTTCTTGTCCGATCTATCATATATTTTGAGTTGAAATAACTGGATTTTTTATAAGAATAATTTAATAAAGACATGACTACATTAGGTCCATCTACTGCAACTATACTGCCTTCCAAATCCTTTAATTCAATTTGATGAATAGTCAGAATATCTTTAATTTTTACTCCCATTTCGATAAAATGTTATAAAATGGGAATTTAAAAACAAAAAAACACTAGATTAGAAAAATCTTTTAATTTCTTAGCATTTTAAAAATTTTTGTTTAAATATACTCATTTTATTTTTTATCTGATTAATATTAAAAAAAATTGGAGATATAAAATGCAAGCAATACCGAAATTATTATATAAAAATAAAATTTCAGAAATTTTGGGTGAAATTAGATTTAATTATGGGATTTTAACGCGACACGGTTACATTTATGGTTTAATAGCAGTGGATCAAGATGCAAAAATTATTGCAGTTGATGCTAGATTTGATAAAAAATTAAATTATTGGGATCTTGCATCGATTGGTGCAGCATTATATGGAGTTGCAAAACAAGGTCAAGATTTTTTCGAGGCAGAGGAACTTGAGCGCGGTGCTTTAATTTATAAAAACATGCAGTTATTTGTTAAGTCTATCGGTAATGTCTATATTGGGGATAAGGGTAAAAGAGATATTCTTATTGTCATTTTAGCAGATAATGAAGTAAATATCGGAATTATTATCTTACAAATGAGTAAATTTGCAAATAAGATAAAAGCATTGATTGAAAAAAGCGGAAATATTAAGAACACATTGAAAATGACAGAAAGCGAACTTAGAGAACACATAAAAGAATTAAAGAAGCAAATATTTTCGGATAAAATCGGAATTATCTCATGATTAGGAGGTCTATAGCCTGTGATTATCAAATCTGACAATGATTCTAGCAAATCAGAACTTCCAGATTTTAATAAAGATGAGTATATAATTCAATTTAAAATTGTATATTGGGGTCCAGGTGAATCAGGAAAAACAACAAATTTTCTAAGATTAAAGGAAAAATTTAGTCTTTTGAAAATTTCTAATGGATATTCTATAGATACTACTGATGGCAGAACACTCTGGCAAGATTCGATATTTTTTACATTTAATTTACGAATTAAAGGAAAAAAATATAATATTATTACTCAAATAACCACTTGTACCGGTCAAGAGCGTTTTTTACCAACTCGAGAATATGTTATCGATGGTGCTGATGGAGTTATTTTTGTTGGAGATTCCTGTCCGGATAAAATAGAGGAAAATAAACGAAGCTATCGGGAGCTAATAAGTTTTGTCAATAAAAATAATGTGCCTATTTTTATTCAATTAAATAAGCGCGATTTACCAGATGCAATTTCTTTAAAAAAATTTAAAAAACATATTGGTCTTCCAAATTTAGATAAAAATGAAGATGGAACACCAATTGTTTATGAAACTGTAGCTTTAAAGGGTGAAAATGTTGTAAGGATTTTTGAAGATTTGGTTATGAAAATATTCATCAATTTTTTTATAAAGAATAATTGAAGGTATATTGTTAATATGGATACTGAATATGACATTATATCCCCTGAATTCTTTTATTTATTATTTTTTAAGCAAAAAAGTCTAATTATTTACCCATATATTGATTTAAAGCATTTAATTCCCCTTGAGTGCTTTTTAGTTAGTTATAATATTGAAAAATTAGATGGAACAGCATTATATAATTTAAGTGAGATTATTGAATATGGTTCAATTTCTACTCATAATCATAATCCTACATTTTTTATCATCACAAATGTTAATCGAGAAGAAATTGAAAAATTAATTAAGATAAAGAATTTTCATTGTATAATTAACACAAAAGAAGAAGTATCTGATAATCTAATTTCTAATTCCGATTTTATTGTATATAATAAAAAAACGAAAACATTTCTAAATCAAGATTTTTCTAACATTGATCTATCATTTGAAACTGAGATAATACAAAAATCTTCTTCATTAGAATTTTTAGCTGATGAGATTCAATCTATTAAAAATCTTGGCAATAGGATATATCTGGAATTTAATAAAACCGGAAAAATTAAAGATAATATTTACTTACTGAGTGAATTTAAACCTCAATACCATAAAAAAATTTTAGAATTTGTTTCAAGTTATTATGATATTGTTATTCCTGTTTATATTCCAAAAGAACTAAACCAACCTAATAAAAACACAGGCTCCAAAATAATTAAACAATATCAAAAAATTCAAAAGATAAATTTAAAAATATTTTCAATTTTTAAGACCCTATTGCAAGATTACAAGAAGAATTTTGATGATAGCAATCTAACAACTAAACAATTATTTCCGAAAAACTTTTTCGTGTATTTAAGAGAGCATCATTGGAAAAATGGCATTCCTCGAAAATTTTTAAATAATTGGCATTCTCGTCTTATTAGTCAAATGAACCCAAACGATGAGGATCACACAGAATTCAAACAGATTTTAACCATATTAGACGTATCTGAACAAGAAATTAACTCTCTTTTTAAAAAGAACTCATCGATTAAGGACAAAACAAAACCACTGATAATAAATAACTCTAATTCCTCTATTGATTTCAACCTTAAAGATATTGATAATAAAGAGATTCCAAGTATTAATAATATAACCAAGTTTGAGAAATGGATCCTTAATAAATTAGATCAGATTGATTCAATACTAGATAAAAAACATCTTCCTTAGTTTTCCTTTGGGTGGTTACAAAAGATAGTGATGACATTTAAATTTTTTCGCAATCATTTTATTTCAAATTATAGCGAGATATTGCTCCCAGAATTGAAAATAATTTTGATACCACCTATTCAGTTTAATTCTTCTATGTTTGAAATA
>JAHLWH010000175.1 GCA_019058015.1 Promethearchaeota archaeon
CCATTTATCAAACCATAAAGCAAATACCAATAACAATCAACATCAAGAGCATTGCTCGACACATTTATGAGAATTGTGCCAGTAGAGTAGGTTGTATTTAACGGAGAATATAAGATTATATCTGGTGGTGTTGTATCAATAACAACTGGAATTGAAACGGTGAAATAAAGGGATTCACTATTAACATTCCCTTCAGTATCATTCGCAAAAATTGTGATCAAATAATATCCATCTTCTAAATTAAGTGTAGCTAACCCATCTTCAATTATTACTCCATTTGGATCAACCATCAAACCACCATTTAGCAAACCATAAAGCAAATACCAATAACTATCAACATCAAGAGCATTGCTCGACACATTTATGAGAATTGAGCCAGTAGAATAAGTTGTATTTAAAGGTGAAATAATAATAATATCTGGTGGTGTTGTATCTTGAACAGTAGGACCATCATAAGTATCAGTAAAGGTCGAATAAGTGCCATCAGATGTGTAGAATCTAAATTGATAAATTCCTATTTCCTCTAATGTTGTAGTATAATAATAAATACAGCCATCTTCATAATTATTATCTTCTAAATCCGCTTTAATCATTGTATAATTTACTCCATCTAATGTAATATTTAAAAATGTTGGAGGGCTATTATCCTCATCAGTGTAAATTACAGTAAAATTGAATAATGTAAGCCATCTTTCCCCCATAGAAGGTGAAACCTGACCATCAGAAAGAATAGGTGGGTTTGCAACAGTAAAATAAATTGCTGTTGAATTGACATTTCCTGCAGTATCATTCACAAAGGTGGTTATTAAGTAATAACCTGTTCCTAATTCAACGGTTGCATGTCCTCCTATTATAATTATACCATCTTGAGAACCAATCCATTGTTCATTTGTTATATCATAGAGTGTATAAAAGAAATTATCTACATCAATAGCAGTGCTTGAAACATTGATATCTATAAAACCAGAAGTATAAGTTATATTAAGTGGTGATAAACAAGCTAAATCAGGCGCTATGGTATCTTGAACAGCTGGACCACATATCAAATCACTAAAGGTCCAATAAATACCATCAGATGTATAAAATCTAAATTCATAAATACCCACCTCTTCAAGTATTGTTGTATAATAATAAATGCATCCATCCTCATAATTGCAATCAAGAGGATCTGCCTTTATCATGGTATAATTTGCTCCATCTAATGAAATATTTAAAAATGTTGGAGGGCTATTATCCTCATCAGTGTAAATTACAGTAAAATTGAATAATGTAAGCCATCTTTCCCCCATCCAAGGTGAAACCTGACCATCAGATAAAATAGGCGGGTTTGCAATAGTAAAATAAATCGCTGTAGAATTAACATTTCCGACAGTATCATTCACAAACACATTTATTAAGTAAAATCCAGTCCCTAAATTAATTATTGCATGACCTCCTTCTATAACAGTTCCATTTGGATAACCAATCCATTGGTCTTTAGAGATATCATAAAGAGTATACCAAAATAAATCAACATCAATTGCACTGCTTGAAACAATAATGTCAATATTACCAGAAGTATAAGTTGTATTTAAAGGAGATGAGCAAATTAAATCAGGTGCTATAGAATCTTGAACAGCAGGACCAAAAAAAGTTTCACTAAAGGTCCAATAAATACCATCAGAAGTATAGAATTTAAAAAGATGAATACCTACATCTTCAAGGACTGTTGCATAGTAATAAAAACATCCATCCTCATAATTGTAATCGAAAGGATCTGCCTTTATCATGGTATAATTTACTCCATCTAATGTAATATTCAAAAATGTTGGGGGGTTATTATCCTCGTCAGTGTATACTACTGTAAAATTGAATAATGTTAACCATCTTTCCCCAGATGATGGAGAAACTTGACCATCAGAGAGAATAGGTGCGTTTGCAATAGTAAAATAAATAACCGTAGAATTGATGTTTCCGGCAGTATCATTCACAGAAACGTTTATTTTATAAAAACCCGTTCCTAAATCCACTGTTGCATGTCCTCCTTCTATAACAGTTCCATTTGGATAACCAATCCATTGTCCACTAGAGATATCATAAAGAGTATACCAAAATAAGTCAACATCATTTGCACTGCTTGAGACATTGACATCAATAATACCAGAAGTATAAGTTGTATTAAGTGGTGATAAACAAGTCAAATCGGGTGTGATTGTATCTTGAACAGTAGGACCCTCAAAAGTTTCTGTAAATGTCCAAAAATAACCATCAGAAGTATAGAATTTAAAATGATGAATCCCTATCTCATCTAATGTAGTTGTGTAATAATAGATACAGCCATCTTCATAATTGCAATCACATGGATCAGCTTTTATCATTGTATGATTTGTTCCATCTAATGTAATATTTAAAAATTCCGGGGCATCATTATTTTCATCAATATAATTAACAGAAAAATTGAATACATCTTGTGATTTTTCACCTACTTCTGGTGCTACCTTACCGTCACAAAGAATGGGCGGATCATTACAATATACTGTAGGACCGCACTTTATACAAGTCCATGCTAGTCTATGCCCATCATAACATACAAAAAAATATCTATAATTCCCCGGTTCTAAATATCGCGAGTAAGTATAAATACAGCCATCAGTGTAATCATTATCTGATGGATCTTGTTTTTGCATACTATAAAATCTCCAATTGATTATTACATAAATAAATACAGGTTTATCATTATCCGCATCCGAATAATTTACAGAATATGTAAATAAAGTATTTTGATCTCCTTTCGAAGGAGTTACATGATCATCAATCAATTTTGGTTTATGATTAGGCCTACACCTGCAGGCATTAGTCATAGCTGTGTTTGAAATAGTTAAAGCAGAAAATGCAACAAATAATGATATGATTATAATTATATGCCTACATTTATGCATTTTTTTCATCCATTATTTAAGATCTATAAAATATAAAATATAAAATATTAATCGTTATTTTGATTAAAATTTAGTATTCTTTAAATATTTAAATATATTTCCCAAAATTGTTGGTTTGTTAATAAGTAATAAAGGAAAAAAAGGAAAGTTACAAATATTTCTTTATTTTTAATAAAATATCTTCTGTTTCTGTTTTAAGAAATTTCAATATACAAATAAAAAAAAAATAAAATTTGAATTTAATTCTTTTACTTCAATCGTCTCTTTTTATTGAATAACAGTATTATTCCAATACTTCCGATTAATGAGATTAAAACCAACTCTAAAGGATATCCAGGAATCTCTGGAACACCATCACCATTGCCATCTCCATCCCCATCGCCATCTTCTGTTATTAAAAATAGAATGTCATCACTAACTGGGATAGTCTCCCCTATTGCATTTCGAAATTTTACGTATATTGTATATTCCGTATTATTTGTAGAGCCTGCTAAATAAAGCTGCTTTGTTGTACCATACGATTCCCAACTGGTCCATGTGCCAGTCGTTCCATTTCTAAAGCACATTTCTGTTGCTTCATCAGCCGAA
>JAHLWH010000001.1 GCA_019058015.1 Promethearchaeota archaeon
AGATCCACCATTGTTAACAATTACATTATAAGTTCCAACATCAATATTATTTACAATTTTTAGTTTTTTAGCAATTAATTCGATTAACTCAGGTTGCCCCCGAGTGGGAGCATACATTGTGATTCCATCCTCTAATGCTTTTATATTTGCCTTGATAATTGGTTCTGGTGTCCTAAAATCAGGTTGCCCTATTCCCAAACTAATGACATCTTTTCTGCCGGCTGCGATGTTAAACAATTCCCGTATCTGAGATCTGGGGGCTAAGTTTACTTTTTTGGATAATTCTTTCATTAAACATCAAAATTATTTTAATATAATATTCAATTTTTGTAATTGTACAAAAATATACAATTTTTATATAATTTCTCGCTATTAGAGATTATTTTTATAATACAAAAAACGTTTTTTTAAATATTAATTTTCTTAACATCTTTTGGAGAATTTAAATTCGAATTTAATTTCAAGACGAGATTGTCAGATTAGGAAATGCAATATATGGAAAAAGTGAATTTGAAGAAAACTCAGTTTCTTTTGAAATGAATTGACAGTTTTTTATCATTTCTAACACATTTCCGCTTACATTTCCACCTTTTATTGGATTCGAGAATCTACCATTTTTAATGAAATATCCATTTCTTATTTCAGCTCCAAAAGATCCTGAAAATTCATCTGGATTTAGCCATGAACATTTTTCAATATAATAACCTTCTTTCACATTTGAAATCATTTCCTCTAAAGAAATATCACCTGGCAAAATTTGAAGATTTGTGTTCCCATTAGTAATTGAACCATTTTCTGTCCTTATGCCATTTCCAGTTGAAATTGTGTTCTCTAAAATCGCATATTTTTGATCAAATAAGCGTTTTTTAAAAATTCCATTCTCAATTATTTCGTTTTTCTGTTGAGCATTTCCTTCTCCATCCCAAGCATTTGTTAGTAATCCTCCCTCAAGTAATCCGTTGTCAATAATAGTGAAATTATCGGATGCAACTTTCTCATTTAAATTAAATATAGAAACTTTTTCATGAAAAGCTTTTCCCAATGCTTGAAAACCAACTACTGGATTAATCGCATTTTTTAAAAGGCTTGGTGAAAAAATAACAAAGGCTTGTTTATTTGATTTAGGAGGTTTTGCTTTTAAGTTATCCTTGGAAATTCTAGCCCACTTTTCTACTCGTTTATTAAAATTTAGATGTTCTCTCTCTTTAATATATTCACTTTCCCAATATTCAGATAATTTTCCGTTTTCTTGTGTCTTCAAGGAAAATTCAAGGTAAAAAAAAGTTCTTAAATCATCTAAATCTATTCCATTGCTATTATTTAAAAATCTTTTTTGGATATGAATTCTAAAACGACCAAAAGTAGGTGTTACATCTTTATATTCATTGATTTCTGTTATTAATTCTTCACAAATCTCTTTTTTAGCTCTAGGTGGATCTTTTATTAATTTCTGATCGGCTGTACTAATCTGCGAGATTGATTTTTTTTCAGGAAAGTTATATTTAGAAGTAGAGTTATTTTTTGCCAATAATAAACATGTATTTATATATTTCTCAATTTCTTTAGGATCTATCGAATTTCCCTTAACTATCCCAATTCCGGTCTCATTATTTCTCTGAGATAATATCCTAATTATATATTCTAAATCATTTATTTCTCTTTCAGAATCAATTTGATTTTTTAAAAATTGTGTTTCATAAATTTGTTGAGAAACAAGATATATTTCATATTCCTCAACATTTTTCGATTGAAGAGCTTTTCTAATTAATTCTACTTTTTCATTATTCATTTCTTTTTCACCCCGGACTAATTAAAGCATTTTTAACTCTAATAAAACTACCACCAGTTGTTACCGGAATGAAGTCTTCAAAACCTTTCCCACAAGTTCCTCCATGTAAATTTAAGTTATCATTACTAATTGCATCAATATTTTGTAATATTTCCAAAACTGAACCGCTTAAAGTAATGGATTTAAGTAATTTCGTTCGTTCGCCATTTTCAATCAAATATCCTTTCTTAGATGAGCATTGCACCCCCCCACCTAATGGATCTTCCATTCCAAAATAACCTCGAGTTAGCATTACTCCATATTTAATTTCTGATATCATCTCATCAAGATTATAGTCTCCTGGCTCAAAATAGGTGTTGGTCATTCTAACATAAACAGGATGAGCAAAAGATTCTCTTCTTCCATTTCCTTTAGGAATACCGTTTAACAATGAAGCGGTGTGTCTATTGTGTAAAAAGTTTTTTAAAATTCCCCCCTCAACTAAAATGTTTTTCCCAGCAGGAATTCCCTCATCATCAAAAAAATAAGATCCCAATTCATTTTTTAAATTTGGGGAATCACATATTACACATATTTCAGAGGCAACCTTTTTATTTAATTTATCTTTTAAATAACTTCTATCCCTTAAAATCTGATCCGCTTCCAATCCATGTCCAAAACTCTCATGTGCTATTAGACCAGCCATATCCGGATCTAAAATGATGGGAATTTTTCCTGAAGGAGGAGTATCAGCCTTTAACATTTCCAAAGAATTTTTGGCTATTTGTTCTAACTTATTATCAAGTATTTCTTCGATTATCTCAAAACCTTTTTCGCCCCCAGTAGAAAAATAATCGAAATCTATTGTTGATCCTTCTTTTACAACAGATTGAATAATAATTCTAATTCTAGGCAACACCTGCCGCAATTGACATCCTTCGTTATTGAAAAAAATGCGTGTCATTAAACTTTCTGAATATAAAATTATTGGATTAATAATTCTTTCATCATATTTACTTAAGTAATTGAAAAAATCTCTTATTTTTTGAATTTTTTCGTCTATGGGAATGTCAGAAGGATTAATCTTGGGTGTAATTTCTTTATTTATCTTCCATGCTTCAAATTCATTTATTTCTTTTCCTTTATTGATAACTTTTGGTATCCTTTTTTCAATATCTTTTAATTCTGAGACCTCTTGTGTTGCATATTCCTTCCAAGACCCTATGAATGTTCGAGCAACAATTCCTGATTTTTTTGCATTTATTGAAATAGTTTCTTCTTTAAGTGATTTTTTAATCCTCACTGATGATATGGAATCAAATAAAATATCAAAATATTGATTCTCACGTTTAAAACT
>JAHLWH010000176.1 GCA_019058015.1 Promethearchaeota archaeon
CTGTTGATATTCTCTCTTTGGTATCGGGATCCAAACTGCCTAAATCTGAAAGGCTCGGATCAAAATATAATCTTAAATCACCGACATTAGGGTCAAAAACTCTTAAATCACTGTGATCAGGTTCAAATGGCTGGACTTCATCTAAATCTTCATTTGAATCCTCTTTTAAATCTTCACTTAGACCCTCATCTGAATCTTCTTCTGAATCATTATCTTGAGTTTGTTCTCTTAATTGGGACATGTCTCTTAATTTTCTTTAATTGAATACGAATTTAACACTCGAATGCTTATTCGAGTTTGCCAAATATCATACTCTTTTAGAGTTTTATTAATTTTTGATTCATTTTTTATCATTTTTCATCACCTATTGTATTTATAGTATCTCAATAAAACAATTATATTTAAAGGAAAAACCTTGTTTGAAATTTTTATTAATCATAAAAAGTTAAATATCTCTTAAAATTATTGAATCCTAAAGATAAGAAATATAATCTTGAATCTTTATTGTCAAAATTACAGAGATTCTCGCACATGTGATTATTAAATTCGAAAAAGTCACAAAATCAAGAGATCCCTTAAATCTTACTCTAATAAATAAAATAGTAAAAAAGATTTTATATTTCAGTCAATTACATTAAAATTTTTACTGAGAAATTATAAAATATTTTGTAATTTTCATTTGCGATATTCTCTAAATCGTTTGGGTGATAAATTTTGCAATTTTGCGGAAGAAATATAATTGAAGTTATATAATTTAAGTGAATAATCTCTCTTATTTAACCAAATACGCGTTTCTTTTTTTTTAGTCATTTTGACTTAAATTGATATTTGGTTAATTATTAATCCTGGAAATATGAGTTCAATAATTTTTTTGAAAGAATTAACAACTCCATCTCCCAAAAGTGCTATTGTTTTAAAAAAGGCAAATGATTTATATTTTTCAAAACGAATTTTCTCTAAAAACTCATAAAAATTAAATTTCCTTAATAAATCTTGTTTGTTGAAATTGCATACAATGGGCATTTTCAACAGTTTTTCACCATATAAACTGGCTAATTCTCTCCATGAAATCAAATTTCTATTAAAACTGTCTAAATTCGAATCAGCAACAAAAATGATTCCATCAGTCCCGATCATTGTCGTAGGGCGAGTGATCGCGTAGTAATCTTGACCTGTTGTGGAATAAATCAAGAATTTAACATCCCACTTAATCCCTTTTAACTTTATTATTCCAAAATCAAAAAATAAAGTTCTTCCAGTAGTTGTATTAATGGATTTAATTTTATCTAATTTCCCAAATTTTTGAAATAAATATTTTAAAGTTGTAGTCTTTCCACTTAATGCAGGACCATAAAAAACAATTTTTACATCTATTATTTTTTTTTTATTATCAAATTTCATATTTATATCCTTTTTAACCATGATTAATGTTTAATTTTGTTAAAAACGGTATTTTTTTTCAATAAAACTATATAAAATTATCTAATTTTTCTAAAATTAAAATTAATTAATTTATTAAAAATTTAAAAATAAGGGAAATAAAAGTATTTTAAGAAGAAATTTCCTTCAAAATTCGATCTAGCTCTTCCGACGTTGCTTGATTTTTCGGAATTTTTTGTCTAATTATTCCATCAGCTACTTTTCTAGGAATAATATGTACATGAAAATGATTTATTTCCTGTCCAGCTGCTGTATGGCTATTAACTAGGATGTTATATCCTCCAATATCTAATTTTTTCAAATAATTATTAGCCAAATCTTGAACTATATTGAAAATTTCACAAACTTCAGTTTTATCAACATCTTCAAAATAATTTACGTGTGATTTAGGGACTACTATTGTATGGCCAGGAGACATTGGAAAAATATCCAGAAAAGCTAAAATTTTATCATTTTCAAATACTTTTTTAGAAGATATATCCCCCCTAATAATTTTACAGAAAACACAGTTTTCATTCGATCCCATTTCTCTTTATCACATTTTTATTTTTTAATTATTAAGAAAAATATCAGAAAATTTAAATTATAAATTTTATTGAGTTTTACTTTTCTTATTTTTTTTTTATACCATTTCCTTTTTATATTCCTATAAACTATAAGCCTATTATGATTTAAAAAAAGTAGGAAATTCTCTTATAATTATGCTATTAAGTCAAATAACTGATTTTTTAGAGAAAAAAATTGCACCAAAATCTTTTGCTTTTATAAATGATATTCATGGAATTCAATTTGGGCCAAAATTTGAAGATAGAAATATAAAAAAAATTATGATTACCTTAGATCCTTCTCTAAACGCAATAATAGAAGGTGTAAAACAAAAGGTTTCTTTGATTATTTCCCATCATGGATTAATTCATACTCCCACAAAACATTTTCACGAAAATCTTATAAAAAAATTTTACTTATTATCAAGCGCCCGTATTATCCTTTTTGTTATAAATACAGCATTTGAAGCAGCTCAAAACGGAATTTCAGAAATTATTGCAAATAGGTTATCATTAAAAATCGAAAATTTGTTTGAATTAAAAGATACATCTGGCAAAGAAATCCCTTTAGGCCGAATTTGTACACCTGAAAGATATCTTAATAATACAAAACCTTTCTTGTTGGAAGATTTGATAAATCGAATTAAAAAAAATCTAAATTTGAGATATATAAAATATATTGGCGAATTAGATGATGAGATAAATAAAATTTGTATAATTGAAAATGTTTCAATGAATTCATTATTAAATGCATTAAAACTTAATTGTGATTGTATGTTAACAAGAGATACCCAATATGAAACAGCATTAATCGCTAGAGATTTAAATTTAGACCTAATATTAACCCCTCATTTTAATAGCGAGATTATTGGAATGAAAGAGCTGTATAAAATTCTTTCAATTGAATTTCCCCGAGATTTTTTCATTTTTTTTGATTCAAATGATCCATTTTCTTATGCAATCTAAGGTTTTTATCTTTTTGATTTTAAAGACCCCAATTTTAAGAATAAATATTAAAAAGATATAAAGGAGAATATAATATATAAGAATTCTAAAAATTATTTTTAAGAAAAATAATTAATAATTATGCCAATAATTGAATATAATGGTAAAAAACCCCAAATAAGTGAAAATGCTTATGTCTCTCCAAATAGTGTTCTAATCGGCGATATCGAGGTACAGGACAATGCTGTAATCTGGCCCGGCTCGTATATCAGAGCAGAAAATGCCCAAATAAGCATCGGCCAATATTCAACAATTTTTAATAATGTGGCTTTAATTACTAGGACGCACCAATCTCCAATAAATATAGGAAATTTCTGTATAATTGAAACTGGAGTTTTAATTTTTGGATGCTTTTTCGCAGACTATATTCAAGTATTAGCCGGAACAATTATTTATGAAGGGGTTTCTATAGGTGAAGGCGCAATTATACTTGAGAAAAGTCAAATTCCTTCTGGCTTAACGGTTCAAGAGAGAGCAATAATGAAAGGAATACCTGTAGAAAAAATAAGAGAACAAAGTAGAAATGATTTATTAAAGGTAAAAGAACGTGCAGAACATTACTCACAATTGTTTATAAAAATAAAAAACCAATTACCAAATATTCAGAGTTATGTATTAACTTTATCTGATTTTATGAAAATATTAATCGATAAAATAAAATAACAAATTAATCATAAATAAAAAAAAAATATATTTTTCCAAAAACATTGGTTTTTGATAACTTCTTATTTTATTCTTCAATTATTATTGTTTATTGTAATTAAGCTTATTTGAAAGTTCTTTATATCTGGAACGTAGTGTAACCTCTGTAACACCAATAATTGTTGCAATTTTCTTTTGTGAGACCTTTATATTTTTTAATTTACATATTAAATATAATGCCCCTGCACATAATCCCTTAGGATCTTTTCCACTTGTTGAAAAATTTTTAATAAATTTTTTTAATAATTCGATTGTATCTTTCTCAACTTTTTGGGAAAGTCCAAGATCTGTAACGTATCGTGGAATTAGTAAAATTGGGTTTGTCGAAGGAACTTTAAGATTTAATTCTCTAACAAGAGTTCTATAACATCTTCTAACATCTCTTGGCTTTACATTGGTTTGATCTATAATTTCTTGAAGTGTCCTGGGAATTTTTTCTTTTCTACAGGAATAATATAAACTTGCTGATACCATCCCATTGATGGATCTACCTCGTAATAATTTTTTATTAAAAGCGTGTTTATATATTTTTATAGCTAATTCTTTAACATGATTAGGTAAATTTAAATTACTTGCAATTCTTTTTAATTCCGTTGTGGCTAATAACATATTCCGCTTGTCCCAAGTCATCCGAGTATTCCATTTTGCAGCCCTTTTAAGATTGGGATCATTTAAATTCTTTTTATCTATTACAGTACTTAATCCCATATCTGGTAATAATAAAGTAATTGGAGATCCAGTACTCTCTCGTTTTTCTTTCTCTTGTTGAGTAAAGGCTCTTTTCCCATTATGAGCAGTATCAATTATATGTTCACTTATTACTAAACCACATCCTTCACAAACTAATTCTCCTCTTTCTGGTTGTGAAATAATTTCACTTCCACATTCGGGACATTGATTTGAAAACTTAATTTCTTTCTTACTGATCAAATTTTTAATATCATCCATTTTTTTTATTTTATTTTTTTTTATTTTATAAATTATACTATAAATACAACAGAACCGATTTCCTAACCCAAATCCCTAAAAAATCGTAAATTTATATTATAATGATTTTGTCAGTGAATCCCTTATAAGCGTAATTAAATTAAAGCGTAGAAAATGCTTAGTTGTACCCTATATATAACCAATCTCTCTATTGTAAACTTAAATATTTACCTTTAACTATTTAAATGTTTCGTTTTCAAATTTTTTAGGAACTTTATGAGAATTAATTAAATCGATTTAAAATCCATTTAAATTATTTTATTTCTCCAAATATAACATCAATCATTGTTTTTAATTGAGATGTCTGCATTATTGAATAAAAAAATCTTATATTATTAGGGTATTTTATAGCAAATTTTGATTCTTTTAAAATTTCTAAATCTAATAGGTTTTGAAGTATTTGATTAAATTCACTAGAATTTTTTTCAAATTCTAACGTCTCACATGATATCTCATATAATTCTTTTAATTTAACTAAATCAATGTAATAATTATATTCATTTGAAAAGTAATTTACTAAATTATCCAAAAAGATGTCTATTAAAATATCTGCTTCCGTTAGATATGATATTATCTCAAATTCGTCTAAGGAAAAAGAATCAAATTGCATTAAACATTGTTCTCGTAAATGATCAGATGTAATAGATCCATTTTTTTTTTTAATGATTGGATAAATTTCTCTCATCAATTCTATGCATTTGCCTGGTCTTAAGTAATCATATTCCGCAACTAGATCAACCATTAAATTTGAAAGAGAATCATCAATATTAAAGGGGTAAGTTAAAGCAAATCTTTGTTTAATTATATCAGATAATTGCGATGGATTATATAAATCAATCCTTTTCTTAACATCAAATTCAGAAAGAAAATTTAATTCTGGATTGATGGAAATCTTGTTAATTGTTGATATTATTGAAATTTTCATCTCTTTACCAAATCTTAAAAATTTTTTAAAAATTTTGGGATCTATTTCCTCAATATTATGAAATACAAGAAATTTAAAAGTATTACATTTTTTACAAGCAAGTTTTAAAATGTTCCAAAGCCTTGGAATAGTCAAATTTAACAAGAAATTAATATTCAATTTCATTTCTTCTGTCTTTTCTAAGTTTAAAATCAATGAAATTATTATTTCTTCTAAATTTTTCCCTTCACAATTAATAAATAATTTTAAAATATCTTTTCCGTTATCTTTGCTTTTTATTTTTAAATCTGATATCGTTTTATTGATTAAAACAGTTTTTCCAACCCCTTTTATTCCTTTAATTAAAATATTAGCCCCAAAATTATCTAAAAATGAGTCTTTTAAAATTGTACTAAGCATTTCTTCCTCAGATTTTCTATGCAATAATGCAGGAGGAATAAAATATGGATCAAATATAGCTTTAGGACCAAAATAAGTAGGTTTTATTTGGGATGCCATTTTTTTAACTCTTTTATTTTTTATTTTTTATTTACTCTCTCTCTCTGTATTTTTTACTTTTAATTTACTCTCTGTCTTTATAAAGTCCTAAATTTTTTTTAAAAAATAAAACTAAGCTCCATTTGAATTAGTTTATTAATCTTTATATTCTTGGATTATTTTTATTAAAATAATCAAATAATTCTGAGATATGTAGAATTCGATTGAATTTTCTAAGATATATCTCAATATTTCTATTTTAAGAAGTAAATATTACGAAAGGTAATTTTATAATTTTGGTTGGATTATTTTATGCAAAACATATATATACAAAGAAGGTAATCGAAATTATGATAACTCTCTTTTTTCTGGCTATATTCTTAGAAATCATTATATTAATAATATAAAGTAAGATGATTGATAAGATTATTAGAATTGTTCAGCCTATAAAAAATTTTTATCTTTCAATTTCATTTTTAATAGTTTTATTTAATTCAATGTTTAATAGCCTTATAGGTTCAGGGATTCGATATTTTAATAAATTTGATATAATTTTCATAGCGAAATTTAAACTAATATTATTACCAACAGAAATATAAATGCCATTTTTTAGATTTTTAATTAATAAATATTTTCCAACTAATTTGTTTTTAAATACTATATCTCCTACAATCTTAGATTTATTTAATTCTTTTAAATTAATTGGTATACTACTCTTACAAAGATTATTTTTAGATACTCCAATAACTGGAATCTCTTCTTTTAACTTTAAGCCAAAATCAGATGCAACTCCAAATAGAAAAGGATGCAATTGACCACTTGCATTTAATAAATAACAATCCGGATTAAATTTAATCTGTTCAGCTAAATTCAAATAAATTTCCAGATCTCTCAAAAATAAAAGAGTGGGAAAATAAGGAATGGTTTGTTTATATTTTCTTATCTTAAAATTTTTGTCCTTCTGGTTTTTAATATCATAAAGTATTGATCCAGCGTAAGCAACATTATTATAATATTTAATTTTCAGACAAGCAATTAAATTAATTTTATTTTTTAGATTTGTTGTCTTAATTCTTTTAGCACTTAATTTTTGATATTCTCTTATTTCTTCTAAACTCGAAAAGTGTGTCTCCTTTAAATAAGGCTGGAAGCATTCCGGGCATACATACTTATAGGACAAATTATGTTTTTTACATTTCATTGAAAGTTTCTAATAATATTTCCAAATTTTTCGGCTAATAAACTTTAGTTTTACTTTTTTAATTTAATATTCTCCATACTTATTGCTTCTTTAAATCTTTTCTTTCTAAGTTTATTTGGAAATTTTAAATCAATATTATCAAATAAAATAGCATGTTTATTTAATGGAGCTTCAAGAATTTTTAATTTAGATGGTGAATAAAAACCTTTTACAAAAGAAATTATTTTACTATTGCCAGGAAATGTTCGGTCTTTTAAAATTCCAAAGGAGTTGCACGCTGCTATTGGAACTCTGTTTTCTAGAGATTTCGCTCTTAAATAAACACCCCAATTCTCTAATCCTTCTTCTCTAATTAATGTAGGAGATATCAAAAATTCAGCACCATTCCTAACTGCAAAACGGGGGGTTTCAAACACCATATCAAAACAAATCAAAATTGAAAATAGGTGTCCATTTAGACTAAATAAATTTAGAGTATCTCCAGGTTCAAAAAAAAATTTTTCATAACGATATAGGTGAATTTTATCTTGACGTCCAATTTCTTCACCATCTTTATTAAAAAAATAACATGTTATATAATTTTTATTTGAATTTTCCCTTTTTTCCCAAATACCTCCTGAAAGGATGTTAATATGACATTTTTTTGCAATTTTTTTAATGAATTGATAATGAGTTCCCCTCTCCTCTTGAATATTTTTTTCAAGATTTGGATTCATCTTAATCCATCTTTCTGGTAAACAAACTAAATCACAGTTTTTTTCTATAAATGGAATGCTATTTATGAGATTTTGAATTTCAAAAAAACATTCCTTGTCTTTATTAAACATTTCAGGTTGAATTAAAATAAGTTTCAAATTAATATCCAATCCGTTTATTTAGAATTAATTTCTTTAATAATTTTGTTTAATTCTAGAAGAGAATTTATTTCAAACTCAGGTTTTGTTCCATTAAGAATTTTCTCTCCCGTTGTTATGTTATTATATTTTCCTCCTCTATGAATATATACGCTGTTCATTCCATTCATACGAGCTGGAACGAGATCTTTCTCTGGATTATCACCCACATAAATTGATTCTTCTCCTTTAATCCTAAATTTTTTCAAACAATATTCAAATAGCTTGGGATTTGGTTTTCTGATACCAATCTCATCCGAAATTACAATTAAATCAATTAAATCATCAATTCCCAATCTTAATATTTTTTCATATTGCTTAATTGGTATTCCATCAGAAATTATTGCGGTTTTTATGTCTAAATTCCTAATTTGCTTCAAACAAGGAATAACATCATTAAAAGGCTTAATTAATTCAATTTTTTGTTCGTGATATGCCATAACAGCAGCAGATACATATTTATTTTTTTGATTTGTTTTAATAAAATCAATTTGAGGTTCAAATCTATTAATACGCAGAATAAATATATCATAATGATGAGAATTATTTGTGCCATATTCTTTAACAATCTCATCTAAAATTGAAATTGCACTTTTTAATTCAATTTTTAAACCCTTTTTAATCATAGCTTTTAAACCACTAATTCTAGATTCTCTCGCTAATTCTGTCGCATTATAAAGTGTATCGTCTAAATCGAATGCTATTACTTTTATTACCACTATTTTTCACTTATCGGTAAATCATAAAAAAAAATTAATGAAAATATTTTTTAAACTTAAGAAAATAATTAAAATAAATCTTAATATATTTAATCGGCAGATATAAATTAAAATTGATGTACATAATAAAATCCTATTTTGTATTTTAATGGTTTAGAGAGAGTCACATTTGAATATTTTTCAATCTTCAAAATATATATAAAGAAATTATTAGAAAAATCAAACTAAAAAAAAACGATCTTCAATCTTGGATTTCACTAAAGAAAAGAACTATAGGAGGTAAAATATGAAGCCCATCGTTTCTCTTAGTTATTTTCATCGTAAGATTGGTCCATTAGTATATTATTCATTTCCAGAAAATGCTTTAGATACTAGATTATATGTTAGAATTGCAAACATTATGGATCAAGCTATTGAAGAGGGCTTTTTTACCCATAGTATTGAAGATCTTAACTCTATGAATTATTATTTTGAAATCTATTCAGAAAAGGCTCGAGGAGGCAAGGAAATGTTAATGCTATCAGTGATTATTGATCAATCTATGACTCCAGAAATAGAACAAAATATTCTCTCATCGTGTATTGAATTTGCAGAAAAACTACAATCTAATGAAGAAGTACATAAAGCATTTTATATAAATGAAAAAAATAGCTATGATGAAATTGAACAGAAAAAAATAGAAGAAAATGAAGAATTAATTAAATTATGGCTAAAGGAATTATATTGGGCCTCATTAGACGAAATTCGTGAAAAAACTGAAGAAGAACAAATATCAATTCTACTAAAAAATAAAGAATTTTTTTTTACACTCGAGAAGCTTTCTAATGGACCAATTACATATGAAGATTTACAAAAATGGTTCAATAAAACTTTCAAAAAATCATTATTTGAAGATTTAATAAAAACATTGTTAAATCAAGGTTTTATCAACATAAATGAAATTGGTTATGAAAGATACATTCTTCTTGTAAAAGAAGTTGAATCAATACGAATGCCACCAAAAAGTGTTATTGAACACTTTGATGAAAAACCAATGTTAATTGCTCTAGTTATTCAAAAAGTAACACAATTTTTTGATGCATATAAACCAACCAAAGAAGATTCATTTCAATTATTTCAATTCATTTCGGACTCTAAAATATATAATGTGCTTTCAAAACTTAGAGTAGGTCCAATTTTAAAAAGTGTTCTCCCAAAACTCATCTCAGAAAAAGCTTTAGCGTCTTACTTCGAAATTCTCGACACTTTAAAAAAAGTTGAAATTATTGATGAATTTAAACATGAAGGGGCAATTTACGTTATTTTAAAAACTGATATTCAAATAACTACCTCATTTCCTAAATATCTTAGGAAATTATTACCAAGAGAATCTAAAGCGGTTATTGCTGATAAATATGAACCACCTGCAAAAAAAAAAATTGATGTAAAAAATTTTCTTGATGATTTATCATCAAAACCTAGTTATAAGAATGAAGTGGAAAAGAAAAGAAAAGTATCTAAGAAAAAAAAGAAAAAATAATAATAAACTACCTCAGTCTATTAAATAAAAATCAATCTTTATGATTTTTTTTAATAAATTGAAATATTTGAGCTTTTTAAAGAGAGCAAGAAAATTTAATTAATAAAACCCTTTAAAATATTTTTAATTTTAGATATTACAATGTTTGCTAACAAAAAAAAAACAAATGACGGCATAAACTTGAAATATTTAATAGGAGATATGGGTTTTGAGATTCTTCTTGCTATCGAGAAAGGAGCTAGTAAAAAAGAAACTATTAAATTACTTTCAGGAGTCCCGATGGAATGCATTAATGGAAGACTACCAGTTTTAATTGATCTTAATTTAATAAGCAAAAATAATGAAGAATTTTACATAACTGAAAGAGGAATCAAATTTAAAAAACGAGTAGAATTTAAAAATAAAATTTAATAAAGATTTTAAATTAAGTAAATATGCATGATGATGTACTCAGTGACAATCTGAGCTAATGCTCTTGGCAATGATTTTGTCGCCCCAAACTGAATGCACCTATCAATTTATCTCTCTCTTTTTCCTTCAATAAATTCTTGAACCCACTGTTTGGCTATTACATCAGAAGGGGCTTGAATTGGAGGATGCTTAAAACAAAATGAACTAATACTATCTAATTGTCCTGAAATGCCTCGATCTAAAGCAATCTTCATTACTCTTAGTAAATCAAATATCACTCCAGCAGAATTTGGAGAGTCTTCAACTTTTAATTTTGTATCAAGAATAAGAGGTAATCCCCCAAATGTTATTCCATTAACTTGAATATAACAAATTTTTTTATCTTTTAAAAAGGGAACATAATCGCTGGGTCCAATTCTACATTTTATTGGATAAGGTAAAACACTTGTTATGGCAGAAGTCTTTGACTTCCTTTTAGTTGTTAATCTCGACTCTTTTTTCATATTTTCAAAATCTGTATTTCCACCAATATTAAGCTGAAAAGTATCATTGACTATAACACCTCGATCTAAAAATAATTTCGTTGCAACTCGATGTAATATGGTTGCCCCGACTTGAGATTTGATGTCATCCCCTGCACATGGAAGATTATTATCCTCAAATTTTTTTACCCAATCTATATCTCCAAGAACTTGTTTGCTCACAATAAATTCAGGAATGCAATTTATGAATCCACAACCCGCCTCTATTGTAGCCCGGGCATAAATTCTTGATGCTTCAAAGCTTCCCACCGGTAATAAATTTAATAAAATCTCAGCTTTAGAATTTTTCAATTCTTGAACAATATCAACCGGTTTTATTTCTGATTCATCATAGCAATAAAATGAATCTGTCATATGCTTTGCACATCCATCGGAAATAGGTCCAGCTTTAACAAGAACTCCAGATTTTTTAAGATTCTCTGGATCTACAAATATTTGGCAACAATTTGGAGGGGTGAAAATAGCTTCATGAATATCCTTACCAATTTTTTTTTTATTAATATCAAATGCACAAACGCATTCTAAATCATACGGAGTATAATTACCAATCTTGGGATTCATTAAACCATGAATATGTAAATTATTTTCATCAATTTTTTCATAATATTTTATTCCTTGAATTACTGCAGATCCAACATTTCCTATTCCAGCAATTGCAAATTTTATTTTTCTGATATTAATTTCCCCTTAAAAAGCTCTCATTTGATAAAATATTTAATAACAATTTAAAGACAAAATTTAATTTTAAAATCAATACATTTACCTTCAATCTCTATATTTTCTCTCATAATAACCCCATTTCTTTTTTTCTCCAAAACTTTCTATCCCCTCATTTTTTATTCGGTTCTTTAAGGTATTATATTCCTTTTCAGATATTTCTTCTCTTTTAAGGAGAAAATCTAAAATATCGTGAGCCTCTTCTTGAGTACTACAACGTCTTATAAAATTCTCTACCCTAGGATTAAAGAGTTCATCTGATTTTTCTATAATTTCATTAGAATCTGTAATTCCATTTATTCTAATTTTTTGACTACTTTTTTTTAATTCATTAAAAAGATGAGGAAGAATTTTCTTAATCTCTTCTCTATCATAAGATATTGAAATACCTTTCTTATCGTCAATAATTACTTTCTTTAAACTACTTTCTTTATCTTTTTTCCCCATTTTTCAAAAAATCTATAAATTTATTTTAATAAAATAATTTTTAGTTAAGTTAAAAAATTATCTAGATAATCAAATCAAAAGAATATAAATCATTATAAATGACTATAAGGAATTTTCTTTATAAAAAAGCTTTTAATGTTAAACTTGATCATTTACCTTAATTTTTAGAGAAACAAAATTTTTAACTTATGAAATTTTTTAACAATTACATTAGAATTAAGTGAAACATGTTTGAAGTCAGGATATAGATTCATTAAGGAGACTTTTCAGAATATGGAAACTGGACATGATACAGACTATTGGCATAGAGGTATAAAATATAGAAAGGGTAGATCAGTCGAACGCATAGAAAAACCAACTAAATTATATAGGGCGAGGGAATTAGGTTATAAAGCAAAACAAGGATATAGTATCGTTCGCTCGAGAATCCGAAAAGGTAGTCGACGTAAATCTAGACCAAAAATGGGTAGAAAACCAAGAGCTATGGGAGTATCAAAAATTACTCCTGGGAAAAACTTACAAAGAATTGCCGAAGAAAGAGCCCAGAAAAAATATCCAAATCTTGAAGTCTTAAATTCATATAAAGTGTATGATGACGGAAAATCGTGGTATTATGAAGTGATATTTGTTGATCCACATCATCCAAGGATTATCTCAGATCCAAATATAAATTGGATTGGACATCAACAACATAAGAAGAGAGTCTTTAGAGGATTGACTTCTGCAGGAAAACGGGGTAGGGGTTTGCATAAGAAAGGATGGGGTTCTGAAAAAACCCGCCCAAGCATCAGAGCAAATAAAGGACGTGGAAAATAAATTACTTTAAGTATCATTCATTTAGTTTTAATCTATTTAATCCCTATTTTTATAATCTAAAATTATTGATGTATAATTTAGTGTGAATTTAAATATCGATCTATCTTTTTACGAATTATATATTAATCAAGATCAAAAACAAAATTTATCACATAAAATAGAAATTTTAAAAATAATATTAATTTAAAAAAACTGTCTCACAATAAAGGAGTTTAACAAAAATTGGGGTACTTTGAATCAAGAGTCCCGGTAGATATCGAAAAATATGATGATATCATAGATAGGCTCAAATTTCTTCGAAAATTGGATTTTAAAAATGTTATCTTAGAACCAATAAATAGTATTGAAAAATTGCCACAAAAATTAATAGAAAAAATAAGAAAAGCAATCAATCTTAATATCTATTTCAGAATAAATCTAAAACCAAAAAATATTACAGAGTTAAAACAATTGATAAAAAAATATAATAATTTTTCACATATTTTATCAGTGGAATCTGAAAATAAAGAAATACAAATTTTTTGCGCAAGAGATACTAGAATTGATGTTGTATCCTTCTCTTATCCAAATATTGCAAAAACATTAACTCCTGGGGTATTATCCCTTTCTAAGCAGTATAATTCTTTTATTGAATTTTCTTTTGCTCCGATTTTTAATGAAAATAAATATATTCAATCTAAAAATATTCGTATTATATATTCTGCATTACGAATGACTTTAGTTAAAAAAGCTAATTATTTCATAAGTGGAAATTTTCCAAGTATTTTTGATTTCCGATCTCCAAGAATATTAATAAGTATTTGTCAAACGCTTTTAGATATGAGTTCTACTAACGCTAAATTATCTTTAAAAGATAATCCCTCTAAATTAATACAAAAATTAAATAAAAAAATTGATCCTAATATCATTGAAGATGGAGTTAAAATAATAAAATAAGTAAATTGGAGTTAAATGGACATTGAAATTTGAAAGACAGCGATATATTTTATTTTATTTTATTATTGAAAAAGATATAATAATTGATGGAAAATCTATTATCAATCTTATTTGGAAAAATTTATTTAGATATTTTGGCATAAAAGAGACAAGCAAAATCGGATTATGGTTAGTTAAGTTAAATTTAGAAGAACGATGGGGTATATTAAGATTTGCTCATACATCAAAAGAAATTGTAATTACTTCATTAGGAATGATACGATATTTGCAGAATTCACGAATATCTATTTATCCCATAAAAACAAGCGGAACAATAAAAAAATTAAGAAAAATATTAAAAACCTTTCATTAGAAAAAAATTTTCTTTTAAATATGAATGAAAAAAAAATATTAACTACTGCATTTTTAAAGAAAATTAATGATGATTTTTCATTAAAAATCGATGTTTCAAAATCCACCTTACAAAGTTTAGAAAATAAAAGTAATCTTTTAATAATACAAACTATTTCAAAAAAATTTCTAAAATATATGGTTTATCCAATTCAAAATGATACCGTCATAAAAATAACAATTTATGGAATTGACTTTTCCAGTGAGAATACATTAAAAATATTTGAAATCCTAAAAAATTTTAATATTATTCATACATCCGGAGTATCATTAAAAAAAGATGAAATAATTCAAGAAATATATTTAAATCCAAAAGAAATAGATCAAGGTATTTTGGAAAAAGAAATTAAAGAAATAGAAGGAATTTATAAATTATTGATTGAAAAAATAAATTACTAAAAATTAAAAAAAAATTAATCATAATAAATGAACTTTAATGAAGATATGGAAAATCGGGATCGAATTTTCTGATGGAACAAGTGATCAGTTAGAACTATATGATAGTGCATCAATATTCAATAGATATATAACCATCAAACGTAGGTATTTTGATGAATTAATTAAACAAATAAAAGATAACCCAAAATATATTACGGGGAAAGCAATTAATAAAGTTTCTGGTCCAGATGGATCTGATTGGACAAATAATCCATGGCTTTTTTTATTAATAAAAGATGTGGAAAATCAAAAACCAATTTGGCTCTTATTTAAAAGAGAGAAAAATCTAGACGGATTACTTGTTGCAATAGGTCCAAAAAAATTTGCAAATTATTTAAATTCTAGCAAGGAATCAGATAAAACTATTAAGAAATTATTAAATTACTTTATAGCATACCCTAGCAAGTGGACAAATCTAGTTCTGCTTCCAAATTTTCTTTAAAATTTTTAGTATCCATTTAAAATGTATTTTTCACTATAATCTAATATTATATTTAATAATGTTGAAATAAATTGGTTCGACTCTTGTGAAGAAAATTAATAGTGTAAAAAAATTTCTTGCATTTATTATTCTTGTCTCAATAATTTATTCTCTAAATTCTTTTCCAAAATTTGTTGGAGCCGGTTTTAATGATGATATTTTAACCTCAGTTGAAACAATGCCAATAATTATTGATGGAAATTTTAGTTCTATAGAAGATGAATGGACAAACGCAAATAGTACAGAAGGATTTATTGATGATCTTCCTATTGAAATTTGGGTTTGTCATAATAAATCTAATTCATCATTATATATAGCAATTAGTATTGAGTTAGAAATCCATCCTTCCAATGAATTTTTAGGAATAATTCTTTGCAATTCTTCAAATGAAAATGAAACGGAATTTTTAGATGCGAAAATTGTTCAAAACTATAATTTGGATAATTCATCACTTCATAATACATCATTTTTTGATATTTATATAGTCAGTGGAACCAATTATATTCTAGATACTAATATAAATGGAAATGGCTCCTGTAAGCTTGATGAGAAGAAGACTAAATATGAATTTGAAATAGAATTCAATGAAAATAATACAGATAAGCAGGATGTTTTATTAAATCTCTCACAAACTTATGCAATAAAATTCATATATGGAAATAATCCCAATGGAAATAATCCCAATTATAATAGCTCAATTTTAAAAGAATCTGCAACTTTAAAAATAAAGATTGGTTTGTTCGAAGAATCTGATGAATCACCTTTAGATCTATTAGAATTAACAATAAATGTTTTTACAATAACTTTTTTTATCAGTGCAGGGATTATTTATAGTTATTTTGGTTTTTATATCTTTAAAACTAAAAGCAAACATAAAAGGAGGAGAAGATAAACGTCTAAATATAAAAAAATTCCCGAAAAGGAAACTATAGAAAAAGAAAAACCTAAGAAAATATTAACAACGGATGAATTTATAATAAAATCGGGAATTACTTCGTTTTATTTAGCCAGTATCTTCTTTGCTGTTTCCATATTATTCAATTCAGGGATTGTAACCATTTTTATGAATCAAAATCTTTTCCTAGATTTTGTGGATATTTCAATTAAAACAATTTCAATTATACTATTTTTCTTATTTCTTTGTGTTGCAGTAGGTAATGTAGAAGAAATAAACGGAAAAGTACTTGGTTGGAAAAAACTCACGATCCTTATAATAATTTCATTAATTCAGTCCATAAGAAATGGTTGGGTATTTCTTTTCTCAAGTATTGGAATTATTGTATTAATCCTTTATTTTTGGTTAGTCCAAGAAAGTAGATAAAAAAGAGATAATAACTTTATAAATTAAGTTAACCTGCCTAGTTCTTCTTTTAAAAGGTCTCTTACGGCCATGCGGATTGCTTCACTTCTATTTGGATATAGATCTCGCGTTACTAATTCTTCCAATTTATCTATATATTTTTCAGGTAGATGAATTGTAATTAATTTCATGAAATTTAAATAAGAATTCAAAAATATATTTACGTGTATTATTTCAGTATTATAAAATTGGAATAAAAAAAGCTTTTTTTAAATCATATGACAAAAAACCTTTTATTAATTGCCCATCGTGGAAATAGATTAGAGTATGATGAAAATACTATAATTTCATTTTCTAAAGCTATAGAGAACGGTGTAGATTTTATTGAATTTGATCTACATATAACAAAAGATCACAAATTAGTCATTAATCATGATAATACTTTACAAAGAACTTATAATGGAAATGGTATAATTTCCAAAATGACTTATGCAGAAATTTGTAAGTTTAGAACAAAAAAAGATGGTCAGAAAATGCCATTATTTACTGAATTAATTTCAGCATTTAAAAATAAAACTAAATTTTTAGTAGAATTAAAAGGAGATAATGTAGTAGAACCTGTCGTGAAAATAATTGAAAAATATAATCTTATTTCAAATTGTGTGATTAGTTCAAGAGATCTTTGGAAATTAGAAAAAATCAAATATTTTTTACCAAATTGTAGAATTTGCTATAATATAACGAAGGCAAAGGAATATACATTAAAAAAATTCCTAAAAAATAATTCTTCAAAGATTAAATCACTTAAATTTGATATGATTTCCCTCCGCTCTACATTGGTTTCAAAAAACTTTATTAGAATTTGTCATTCAAATAACATTATCGCCTTAGCTTGGGATTTTATTAATCTCAAGAATTCTATTTTAAAAATCAGAGAATTATTAAAATTAGATATTGATGGAATTCTATTTGATTCATTAACTAATTTAAAAATTATTAGAAATGAATTAATAAAATAAAAATAAATTAAATAGCTAATATTTCCGAATTTCCAGCTGGTATCAGTAGTATAATATCATCTAAGGACAAAATATTCACCCACTTTTTCAAATCATTATCAACTTTTTTTAAAAAAAGATTTTTTAATTTTTTTGCGATACTCCCTGAAGATTCTCCACCTTTCTCAGGAATCAATAGTTCATAAATCTCCGTTTGTTTTTTAATAGATGATTCCGGTCCTGAAATTACCTTTGGGTAAAAATGTATTAATTCGGGATTCAAATCTTCCTTAATTTTTTCAAATATAATTCCAATTGCTAATATTAATTTTACTTTTTGAATAAAATTCTTTTTTCCCGAGATTATAAATGAACCTTTTGGTAAAAATTCTCCCGAGGGGGGCGTTTTACTCACTTGTTTAGGTAGAACATAAAAAATGTCAGTTATTTTATAACCTTCTTTCCATGCTCGAGAATAACAACCAACAAAAATACTAGCTTCATTAATAGTATCTAGAGGGATTTCCTTATTTTCTGGATTTTTTATAACTGTTAATGGTGATCCTCTAATTTCTGAATGTAAAACTAAATCATTAGGCTCAATATATTTTCTATAGATTGCTTCATTCGAACTGATATCTCTTCCTCCAATTACTAAAAATTCATTACTGGAAATGAACCATCTATATTTTTCATACCATTTTTTCTTTGGTTTTCGTACCAAATGATCAACAATAACTTGTTCACTATCTTTCTCAATTATAAGTTTTTTAATCTTTTTTTTTGTTTCCTCAATGGCAGAATAGGTTCCTTCAATTTTTTTTTGAGCTTTTTTACCTTTAGAAAAAATTAAATTTGCATTTTCTCCAATACTTTTATTTAAATCTATGATAAATTCTTTCCCATCTAATTGAATAATAATTTGCTTTTTAGAAGGTATGATTTTTCTAAATGGAATTATCTCTTTTATTCCTTGTTCTTTTCCTAAAATTAATTTATCTTCAATTTCATTCCATTGATATCCTTTTTTTTTAGCGTCCAAAATTGTTTTTAATAGTTTTTCTAATTCTTTGAAATGTTTATATATACTTTCTCCAATATTGTAATATTTTTCTTTTTTATTTTCTTGTTCTCTTATATATTCTATTTGTGTTTGTAATCTTTTCTCTAATTTCTCCATCTCTCGATTATATTTTTCAACTGGTTGAGGTATAACTTTCGTAGAATCTAACTTTGAAAAATAATTATCAAGGCCCTCATTAAAAGATTCAACATATTGTTTCTGATAACTTTCATATATATATAGATCAAATGGTACCACATCAACCACTTCATTCTTATCATCTAAAATAAATTGAGGCTTTAATTTTTCAGTTTTTAATTTTAGAGCAAAGTCCTTTAATATATTAAATAATTTACTAATTTCTTCTTCGCTTAATGTATTTGATTTAACTTTTTTATCTAATTGGGACATTTTACAAATTTCTTCACTATATAATCCTGCTATATTAATGTTTCTTGCGATTATTCTCACTAATTCATCATTGGAAGTATAAATAATTTTAGAGAAGGAATCTTTATCTAATGAAAATAAATCTAAACCTCTTGATAGAGGAAATTTATATTCTCTTTTAGCTAATATATCTCGATCTTTAAATTTTTTATATTTTTTTGCCACCATAACTAAATTTTCTTCATTTATGAGAATATAGTTTCCTTTGGCAAAAAGTTCAATAATAAATTTCCATGAAACTGTGTTCTGATTACTTAACTCAATTACCAATATTCTATCTAAATTATGCTGATAAATGCTTAAAATTCGACGGTTTTTTAAAAATTTTCTCAAAGAACTACAATATTGACTTGGATATTTTGGTACAGGATAATTATAATTGGTAAGATTTACTCTTGAATCTCGTTCAATAACTAGATTTCTATTTACTTCTCTAGTTCTAATTTTTATTATTAATAAATCTTTTACCTCGTAGATATTATCAATAAATCCATCACATAACTTATCATTTAATTCCTTAGCTACAGCAAAAACATCAATATTGGAAAGTTGTGTTTTCATAACAATAAAATAATAATAATAAAATATATTATTAGATTTTATGCCTAATAAAAAAGAGGAAGAAACTGATCTCTTAGAAATACGATTGAAGAAAGAAACTAAGCTTTATTGGATTAAAGCAATAACAGGCGCCGTTAGTGCATTAGTTGGAAGATTATTTCTTGGTTTAATTGGTTGGTGGATGTTTATTTGGATGCTCTCTTTTTGGTTCGGCTTTCCTTTCATAATTAGTTTTTTGATTTCTCCTTATGATAAGGAAGAATGGAATTGGAAAATAATATTAAAAACTGGTATTGGAATTTTTTTCTTTACTTTCATGGTAGTTGGGACTCTAACCCATACGATTTTAAAATTTTTACAATTCTAATCTCTGTTTTATTCTCTTTTCTCGCTTTTTTTCAATAAAAACTAACTCATCTAAATTTAAAATTCGATCACAATAAATACATTGAATTTTTAAAGGTTTTTCATGTAATACATTAAATTCAGAGTCTATTGGTTCATTTTCAGAATTAGAAATGCAAGTAATATTTGGGCATTTTATTAATTTTTTAATTATTTTTGGTAACTTTAATCTTACTTTTTCTATTACATTGAAGTCTTCTATTAATGATATTGATACATTTGGTGTGATTATTGAAATTTGTTGTATTTGAGTTTCTGTTAAAAATATATTTTCAACTTTAATAAGATCCTTTTTCCCGTATTTTTTTGATTCAATATTAACACCAATTGTCATTAGATTCTGTGTCTCTCCTAATCCAATAATATCCATAATAGATAATGCATATCCTGCGTCTATATGATCAATTACTGTCCCTTTTTTAATTTTTGGTATTTTTAATTTGTCTGATTCTTCCATATATATCTCACTTTAATAATAAGACCTAAAATTGTTCTTTATTTATCTTTTAAGAAATTATCCATAATTAAAAACTTTACAATAATAAATATATAATAATTGAAGATGTTATTAGGAAACTAAGATTATCATCAACTGGCAAATCAAGATAATCTATTATCCCAATTATTAAAGCAACTGTTAATGAGATAAGGAGTGTTTTCTGAGGGCTTATAAAGTTCGGAAAGAATTGAAAAATTAAAAATAAAAATAAAATTCCGGATAAAAAAGAAAATAAAATCCCACCAACTAATCCTTCATAACTCTTTTTTCCCCCTCTTATTTTATGACGTCCTATTGTAATTCCTATTAAATTTGCTGAACTGTCACCAACGGAAGACATAAATATTGAAAGACTAACTATTAACGGACCAATGTTTGATAGAGGTCCAAAAATTAGGATTATTGAAATAGTCCCTACTGCCATTGTAATATGAGGGCCTATTCTAGTTTTTAATTCTCTTTGTCGTAAAAGTCGATTAATTGATTTCAAAGGATAATCTTCGGGAGCAATTATTCTCACATAATCTGCTGTTAAAAGTCCCATTAATGAAATACTGGTTAAAAAAACGACTAAATATTGAGTAAAATCTACATTATTTAAAAATATTAAATTTGCCCCTGAAAAAAAATTTTTAATAAAATCTGGAAGAATGGAAATAAAATTATCTAAAAGAAATTTTGTAAATACTCCAAATATGAAATAGAAAAAACAAATGCAAATAACCATTAAATGAGCTAATTTTCTATATATCTCATATTTAAGAGGTAATACTCTCAATCCTTCAACATCAACACGTAATTCAGTTAAATTACTCGTACCTTTTTTCATTCTTTTTCTTTCTCTATATATTAATAAATGGAATGCAAGAAAAAAGGGGAACATAAATAAAATAGTAAAGAAATCAAATGGATATATTAAAATTGGATTAAAATTTGGGTTAATAATAGGTCTTAACATACTTGCAATAATTGCGATTAGTAATGTTGAAGTAGTAATAATATTATTAATAAAAGCACTCATCTCATCATACTTATATGAAAGAAATGAAAGTTTAAATAACGTACCACATGTCAAGAATAGTAAAAATAAATATATTATGTAAGTAACTATCAAAAAAATGCACAATTACTAATTTTTATTATTAAGTGAAATATTAAAAAAAATTTTAACTTAACTAAAAAAATTAAAAAAAAAATATTAATTAAATTTAAAAAGAGGCTTCGTTTATTTTTGGCATATCATCTGCAGATAACGCCTTTTCTATTTCTTCCGTTGGCATCTCATAATCTTCTAGGGCTCCATCCATATATTCTTTATAAGCTAATAAATCAAAAAATCCATGACCACTAAAATTAAATAGAATTGTTTTTCTCTCTTTATTTTCCTTAGCTTTTAATGCCTGATCTATTGCTTCTTTTATCGCATGGCATGTTTCTGGTGCAGGTAATATATATTCTGTTTTGGCAAATAAAAGTCCCGCTTGTATAACATCTGTTTGATGGTGCATAACTGATTTTATGACTTTATTCTTCAATAAAATAGAAAGGATAGGTGCCATTCCATGATATCTTAATCCTCCCGCATGAATTGGAGATGGAATAAAGTTATGACCTAAAGTATACATCTTTACAATAGGTGCCATCTTTGCCGTATCTCCATAATCCCACATATACATTCCTTTGCACAGACTTGGACATGCTCTAGGCTCAACAGCGATCATTTCCGTTTCGGGGTATACACCCCTTATCTTTTCTCTTATAAAAGGAATGGCGGTTCCAGCAAAATTTGATCCACCTCCAGCACAACCAATTACAATGTCAGGATATTCTCCTATTTTAGAAAGCTGGGATTTCACTTCCTGACCGATTACTGTTTGATGTAAAAGCACGTGATTTACAACACTTCCTAAAGAATATCTAATAGATTCATCCCTTAAGCAATGTTCTATCGCTTCAGATATTGCAAGTCCTAAACTTCCAGGATGATCATTATCTTTTTTCCAATATCTCCTTCCAGATTCTGTGAATTCTGATGGACTAGCATGTACTTTGGCATTAAAAATTTTCATTAAAATTTTTCTTCCTGGTTTTTGTAAAAAACTTATTCGAACCATATACACTGTACATTTTATTCCAGATAAATTACAAGCTAAAGCTAAAGCGCTACCCCATTGGCCTGCACCTGTTTCTGTCACCATCTCATTAATACCTTGTTTCTTGCAAAAATATGCTTGTGCAAGTGCAGTATTCAATTTGTGACTACCAGTTGGGCTTACTGATTCATTTTTATAAAAAATCTTTATATTATCTCCTTCTATTCCAAGTTCTTTTTCCAATCTGTATGCTCTATGAAGTGGTGTAGGTCTTCCTATAGATGCATACATTGCTCTTAAATCATTTGGGATTGGAATTGAGTTTTCTTGTGATACCTCTTGTAAAACACATTCCTTTGCGAAAATCCTCATTGCTAATTCGGGAGGAGCTGGTTTACCATCGGCAGGATTGACTAATGGTGTCATTGGAGTTGGTAAATCTGGAAGTATATTTATCCATTCTTTTGGTATTTCACTAGTTGGCAATATTATTCTGCTATTAAATAAATCCATATTCAATTCTCCTTCAATATTATTTTTAATATTACAATTTATTCACATCTAAGATGTGATTCATCTCTTATTAGATCTTAATAAGAATAATGCAGTTTTAGGATGCGAAATAGTTATTATAAACTATTTAAGTAATAGTTAATAAAGTTGCAAGATTAAACTAAGGAAAGACCAATGCCAATAGGCTTATCGACACCAACACCAAGCCCACTGCCAACGCCATGAGCAATTAAAAAGACTACAATTAACTTCCTTAATTTTCAAGCTTTTTTAACTAATTTTTTTATAATTTCCTAATATTAAAATATGATATTCTTTAAAATATAAAAATCTTTTTTTTTAAAAACAAAATTAGAATATTAGACTCTGCTTAGAATTTCTCTGATTTTATTTGCGGCGATTCTAAATACCTTCACTGTTTTCATCATTGTTTGAATAATAGTTCCTGCTCCAACTAAAACGAAACGACCGGCATTTGATACAATAAAATAACCTGTTTCTCCTCTTACAATTATTTCATTAATATTTTCTCCAAAAAGTGAGTTCATTGCGCTTCTCGCTGTCATTAGGATTGCCGAACTTAGACCTCCAAATCTATCTCCATCCATTTTATATTGTGGGAGACAACTGAAAGCTATGACATATCCTTCTTGGCTTACAAGCGCTAGTGCCTCTATTTCGCAATTTGATGTGATAAAAGTTATTTGAGGGGCAATTTCATCAATAACTCGCTGGTCTAATCCTAGGTCGGAACCGAATTGCGTTTATTCTCACGTCCACAAATTTAAACTTTTTTTATGACTAATATAATTCTAATAAGGAAATGGTTATTTATTTTTTTTCTTTTAAGATTATTTTTAATTAAAAAATGTAAGTATGATTTCAGATAAATTTAGGATGGATTAAATTAAAAATAACGATATAATTATTTATATAAGATTTTAAGATAAATATAGATAATAAAAAAATTTTTTTGATTTTTTTGATTACTACACGCGAATATATTGAGAATATTTATACCATAATCTTTGGATATTCCTCTCCAGATCGAGATATAAAAGTTGGAGAAGTTATTGGACCAGGAAAATTAACACAAGAAAAAATAAAAAACTTAGTTAGTGAATTATTGATATTTCAAACTCAATATAATGCAATGTTGAAAGATTATGCTGGCTCAGAAATTTATTTCATTGAATTTGAATTATTTAATATTGATGAGAAAGATGCAAAAACTAAATTGTATCCAAATTCTATGATTTTTATTCCTGGTTCTTTTAAGGATTGTGAGTCTCTTCTACTTGCATTAAAACCTGAAAAAAAAGTTTTAGAAATTCATAATTCCCGAGAATCTCTTAATAGAATCAGTAAATTATTTTTTGAAGTTGAGGAATTTACCAGACGTCCTGATTTAAATAAATTTCATAAAGAAGCGGTTCTAGCGAAATTTGCCACTCATTTCACATTTAAACTACAAGGAGATTTATTGGAGGGTAAATGGGATAAAAAATTAGTTGGAATAAAATCTTCGACACCTACTGAAGATGAATCAATGAATGTATATAGCACAATTAAGGGTGATAATATATTTTTATATGGAGAATCCCCCCCTGAAATACGAATTGAGAACCCTATATTTGTAAAAATTCCTTTAAATTTTAAAGAAACTGTTATTAATGAACATACCAAATATTTTATCTCATCACCAAGCGCATATTTCATTACATTAAATACATTGAAATTGGGGGCAAATTTATTGAAAATTGCAAATACTGGTACAATTGACGAAATTCAAGAAAAGATTGTTACTTACTTAATTGAAATTATTGCTCAAAAAATTCAACCAATAAAAGAGCCTAAAAATGATCAATGGTTAATTGATAAGATAAATACAATATTAATAAATTGTTCTTTATCTTTTAGTAAATATTTCGATTTCATTTCTAAATTCATTAAAACGGGCGAAACTGGCAATTTAGAGGAAATTATAGAAAAATTATTAAAATATATTTCTCATAAAATAGAAATAACCGAAGAAAATTACAAAGAATATAATTATATAGTTGAATTTACTCTGAAACAATTGTTAAAAGAATATAATTATATTCACGCTGCTGAGCTCGAATCAACACTAAACTATTTGAATGAGTTATTTAAAAAAACCTTAAAAATATTCATTATCGCGCTTCCAAAATACTTTTTTGGATATAGGTTAAAATTCTATTTAAAGAAATATATACAAAGTCTCAGAATCTTGATGGAAAATGAGCCAAAACTCTCAAATATCCTCGGAAATAAATTTATTGATAAATTGGATGATTATATTAGTAATTTAATAGAAAAAAGATTGATTATTGAAAGAATAAAAAAATATGATGAGACACAACCAATTGAAGAAATTAAAGAAATAATTAATTCCAGTATAATGGAATTTTTTGAAAAACTAGATTTCAATATATCCGATCTTATTTCTTTTTCAGAGATAATGATGGATGGAGACCCAAGCCGAATTCGAATACATTTAGATAAGCTTAAAGTTTTTCCTCAAGAAATAAAATTTCTATTAAATCTTATTTTACGATATTCTACAATAAACCGATTCCTTAGAGGAATATCTATAGATGAAATTCAAGATCCAGTTACATTTGGAAATTTTTTTCATAGATTCTTACAAAAAAGAGTGGGAGGGATTGATTTAAAATGGAGCGAGCATTGTCTAAATTGGATAAAATTATATGTTAAACAATACTTGAACATAATAGAAAAGAAAGATTGGCAAATTTATGAAATTGTTAATGAATTTATTGATTTCTTGGAAAAAATTGAAAAACAAGATCAAGACCCTAAAAATTTTAGCGTAATTTTGAATAGATACATTGAAACCATTATTAATCAAGAAGAAAAAAGTATTCTCTTGAATTTCTCTAAACATTATCAATCTTCATTAGAAATTAAACAAAATTTTTCTAGATATATAGAAAACATTATAATTGAGGATCTAAAAAAAATTAAATTTGAACCAAAACCTCAAATACCCATTAAATTTATTTTTCCAGATGATTCTCAAGAATCATTATTTGAATTTTTAGAAAGAAAAGAATTAAAATATTTCTCGAAATTAATCGCACGACCTATGACAATAACTCTAAAGCATATTTTAGATGAAAATGAAAAAGACCGGGTTAAAGAGGAATTATATCATGTCTTTGATTTTCAATATTGGCATAATAATCTAAAAATTCGTTTAAAAAATAATTGGAATGATATATATAAAGAGTGGATGTCATATTGAGCATTTCTGGAGTAAAAAGAAAAACTACAGCTGCTGAGAGCACTCAAAAATATTTCCAAACTATATATTTAATAATTTCACACTTGAAACGTGAGGCAGATAAACAGAAAATTTTTGAATTAATTGGAATTAAAAATAAACTTCATAATGTGCTTATAGCAGCTGCTGCAATCCATGCATATCATAATTTAGGTATAAGAATACAAGATTCATCCAATTTAGCTCAAATCTCTGTGGAATCTACATATAAAATTGAAAAAATGGAAAAAGATACTTTATTTAAAGAAATAAAATCATTTGTAAAAGATTCATTTGATTATGAGATAAAACTAAATAATGAGAAGTTAAATTTAAGAAAGAACATAATAAGCTATTTACTAAATTGTAATAAGTTGGCTGGTTTTCAAAAAAAGCAAGAAGAACAGAAAATTAAACAAGAAATGGAAAATTTTCTTATGCTACTAATACAAAATTATCCTGAATATCATTTCTATGATTTTATTGGAGATCTTTTAGGATTTACCCAACAAATTAAAGGTGATATTATTGAAGAAGGATCAGAATTAAAAAGCATTTCTATTGAGATTGAGAAGGAACTAGCCTTAAAAGAAAAAGAAGATAAATATATTGAATTATCCTTAATTTCTCGATTAGAAGAAACGTTAAAAAAAAAATTTGAATTCAAGTCATTTAAAGATCTCCAAATGCAAACAATGTCTATTAGAATGATTTTAAGAAAAGCTTTAGAATTTAATTTTGATACTTTTCCCATTTCAAAACGTGCATTAAATTTATTTTTAAATGCAAATCAAACAAAACAAGAACTTGTAAATAAAATTGAAAATGGTCTTCAACAAGAAAAAAATTATGAAGATTTTGAGAAAGAAATAATTGGATTCATATTTAATGATCTTGCTCAAATAAATAGTAAAAATGTTAATGATTTTGTCTATTACTTTCAAAGTTTAATGAATTATTCTTTTTCCGATACCATTTTTATTCTAAATAAGTTTGGTGTTTTTAACCTTAACCATCTTAATAAAATTTCAATTGAAGTTGTAGAAAATGTTATAGAAACAATGAAGAATTTTAATATTGATAAATCAGATATTAATAAATTGCGAGATCCTCAAAAGAATCCAATAATTATGGCAAAACTTTTTTATAATCATCTAAAAGAGACTCATCCTCAAGGACTAACTCCCTTGAAAAATGGAAATGAATTAAAATACATGGATTTAATGGAACTATTCTCAGATGATAAAAATCAAAAAATAATTGAAAGAATTTGCAATGGTATTGGTACATCACCGAAAGAGTTAAAAACATATAATCTTAAGCATCAAATTATTAATAATCGAATTATAAAAAAATATAATCTTCAAAATTATTCTCAATTATTAAAAATATTAGAATACAAAGAAATTTTATTAAATCTCGCAAAAGAAATATATTTTAATATTTTTTCAGAAATTATTCGACACTTAGGTCGAATTCTTGAAGCATATATTAAAATCAGCGATGATAAATCATTATTTTTAAAAGGATTAGAAAGAATATTCGGTACAACAAGTACTGAAGGATGGGTTAGTGTTAAAATTGAAGAGTTAATGATTGAGAGAATGTTAAGAAGACAAAAAGAGCTAAGTAAGATATTTAACGCACAGAACAATCCTTTCTTAGTAAATGGTTTCATTTTGGCAAGACTTACAGATAAATCATTAAAAGAAGGTATTAATGAATTAAAAACTGAAGTTAGTCCAATTTTTGAGGATTTTGTTTCATTAACATTAAAAGAAGAATATATGTCTCCAGTTTCTTATGTAATTGCATATGATTTAATTCAAAGAATAAAAACATATGAACAGCTTAGAAAACTCAGAGTTGAAGAAATCTATGAAAAAAAGAAACAAAAAGAAGAAGAGAAGATAAAAGAAATAAGAGAGAAACAAGAAATTAGCACGTTAAATTGGATAGAGAGAAAAATAACTTCATCATTAATGAGAATTACCAGTCCAGGAATAAATCCTAATCAATTATATTGGAATGAAAAAGATACTAAAACAGCAGCTGAAAATTTAAAACTTCATAGTGAATTAAAAGGAGATCCTATTGAATTATTCTCTCAATATTATTATTTTGCATTACAGAAAATAAAAGAACGCTGGGATCCCATCCGAATTCCGGCGTATGAAGACATAAAAGAAATAGTAATTAAAATTGCAACTCCAATTTTAAAAACGAGACTTAGTCGTGAGCCTACTTCTGAAGATTTTAAAGTAATGATTGAAGGAGAACGCTGGGGAATTGCTAGTAATATATCAAAAAAAATCGGAAAATTTTTGGATAAAGCATTATATGAGAAATTCAAAACCCATCGAAAAAAATAATATAATAAAAGTAAGTATTTAATTCTTAATTATTAATTCTCCTATTAAAACAAATTTCTGAATGAAAATTAAAGAAATTTAAAAAAACCTAAGGATTTAAATAAATCTTAAATTATTTTAATAAATTAATTTTTCTTAATTAAATATCTTTTAATCATAATAAGTGCAAAAAATTGGGGACCTTCACAATCTGGCTAAAAAACCAGCTCAAACATCTCATTATATCTAAATCAGAAATTATTATGGCTATATTGGTTTTTAGTTTGGCGGTTAGTGGAGTTGCTGTTGCCGCAATTTTGAGATTTCTTGAATTTGACGGGTTAATTATTTTATTTTGTTCAATAATTATTGAATTAATTTGTATTTCCCTCCTTTATTTTTTTCTAAAAGGTTTTTTAATATCAGAAGAACAGAAAAAGCCAATTAAAAAAGGAAAATTAAATAATTTATAATATAATTACTTTAAAATTATTTTTTTAAAAATATTTCTCCCACTTTCTATCTCCATAACCATGATTAATTAAGAAATCCTTGATGTCTGATAATAATATCTCTGGATTATATTCCCAAACTTCCCTCAAACTAAATGAAATGCAACGTAATTTCTTGATTTTTAAAAGATTTTTTATTAAATTCCCATATGTTGCTACTTGTGGTAGGCTCCACAGGAACCTTCCCTCTGGTTTATAGTCAATAACTTTAATTAAATTTTCATTTGCTTGAATCAAATCAATATGTCCAGTTAAGGAGCCATTTTGACTTCTTTTCCAAACTGGAATTTCTATAGCAAGGGATTCCTCATCTTTTATAAGAATATTTTTTAATACGGCTTCATGATTGGGTTTTTCTTTTAAACCATTCTGTTTAAAATTTCTAAATACGCTTTGAACCATTTTAGAATATTTAGATATTTCATCTAATCGTTTTATTTTTCCTTGTCTTATCAATTTTGTCTTAAATGATCCAAGTATTTTAGGATTAATTCCTGATAATTTAAATTGTGATATTCTTGGAAGATTATAATCATTAAATAGTTGATTTGGTATATCTCCTTTTCCAATTCTTTCAAAAAAATTCCAAAGTTTAATAATATCTGGGTTATTTGAAATCTCTTTTAATTTTTTATGATTTTCCATATTCCAATTAAAGGAATAAACTAATCCCTTATGATGAAAATTCTTTCTTTTTATCAAAAAAATAACTTTAAAATTGTTAATTCAATTTAATATTAGATTTATAAAAAGACATAACTAATTGTTCTTAATAAAATTAAGATATTAATGAATTATTAATTTTACACGATTTTATTTGAGTATATTACCGACAATATCAAAAAAACCTTACTCTAATTCTAAAAATAGACTAATTATGACGATTTGAACGTATAGAATCATTGACACCTCCAAGAAGTAATTGAAGGGGATGAGATAACTCAATATTATATTAATAGTTCAATTACTTCAAGAATTTTTGGAATCCTTAAATTAGCGGACCTAGGCGGATTTGAACCGCCGACCCTCGGATTAGAAGTCCGATGCCCTATGTACCCATTTGAAGGTCTTAATAAATCTTTAAATCCAGGCTAGGCTATAGGTCCATTGATAGAATTATTTTTAATCTAAATCTATTTTTAAAGAAAAGGTCATTTCAGTTAAATTTTTCTTTTAAATTAAAAAGATGATATGATTTAATTTCAAAAATAATTTTGGCGTTTTAAAACATAAAAAAAACAATAAAAGGTAAAATCAATAAGTTAATTTTGGAACATTCAATCCTATTAAACCCAGTGTATAAATAATACTAAATGGTTTTTTGCCAATTTCAATTAAATTAATAAACTTAAAAGATAAATTTCTCGATGATAATTAATAATATAAAAATTTTTTTATTATTCAAAAGAGTATTAATAATCGCTTCTCTAAGATTATAATAATAATAATCATCTTTTGTTTGTGAAGAAATAAATGAGTTTAGAAAATGAACTTGAAATAAAAAACCTCCAGAAAGAATTAAAAGAAAAAGAAGGTCTTATTATCCATTTAAATGAAAAAATATCACAATTGAAGTCAGAATTAAATGAAACCAAAATTGCAAAAGTTAAATTTGAAGGCGATTTGAAAGCAATAAATTCAGAAATGAAATTAATGGAGATCAAAATAAAAAACACAGAAGAAATGGAAGAAAAGGTTAAAAGTTTATCTTTAGAGCAAATGAAACTCAAACAACAATTATCAGAATATAGACAAAAGAATGAATATTTATTAAAAGATCGAGAAGATCTTTTGAATGAAAAAGCACAAATCTTAGAAGAAAAGAATGAAAGGCTTCAAGAATATGCTAATTTAAAACTTAAAATGCAAGAGAGAGAGGTAAAAATTGCTGATTTAAAAGCCAAATTTAACAAGGCTTTAAGTCAAATTTTAATAAAACAAATGGATTTTGAAAAAAATCTTAATAATCAGAAAGAGTTGGAAGAAACCAGAACGTTAATTTTTGAAGAATTGGTAAATTATAAGCAAAAAGTGGCGGAACTTCAACAAATAATTCAGAAAGATCACGAGGAAACTCAAAAAGTAGAATTTAAACAAGATATTAACCTTCAAGGAACAGGAATAATTTCAAATCTCTATGCTATGGAAAATTATTTCAAAAACCATATAAAAAACACTAAACGAAATATTCGATTAGTTTTACCAAATATTCGGGATCTCGAAAGATATGGTTTATTAGAAATTCTAAATAATTTACCTGAAAATGTAAATGTTTGGATTGCAGGAAAAATTGATCAACAAGCCGATAATGGATTTATCCAAGAAATAAGAAAAAGATATCAGATTATTGATTATTCTAATGAAGGTATTTTTGCTTTAAATATAGATTCCGCTACTATTTCTATCGGAATAACAAGGCATAAAAAAACTATTGGAATTTTTACTGATTCAATCGATTTAATTAATATATTTAAACCGACAATTATGGAACCGTTCATTAGAGGTAGAAAGGTATCATAATTACCATATTTACTTATTTGATTTTTACATCCATTACAGTTAGATATTTATAAGGACTATATGTTTTAACAATTTTTGTTGTTAAGACTTTCTCAATATTAAAATTCAATTCTTCTAATTTTAATTTTAATTTCGTATTGATATTTTTTAAAGGATAAGGTTCTCCAGAAATACTATAAAAATGAATAATCCCTTCTTTCTTTTTTATCATATTACATGCTACTTCTAAATAATCTATTGAATTTTTAGGCAAATTCATAATTATTCTATCCATTTTATTTTTGAGTCTTTTTCCTAAATCATTATTTTTATTAAGAAGATCTTTAACATCCATGAGAAAACAAGTTATTTTATCCTCAACTTTATTAATTTTAATGTTTTCCTTCAAGTATTTAATTGCATCAGGATTTATATCCATAGCAAAAATTCTCGAATTGCACTTTTTTGCTATCTGAATTGAAAACGAACCTACCCCAGCAAATAAATCCAAAACGATATTATTTTCATTAATACCTGAATGCGTTATTCTCTGCCTTTCATGAACTAGTCTGGGAGAAAAAAATACTTTTTTAATGTCCAATTTAAAAAAACAGTTATTTTCCTTGTGTATTGTTTCTGATCTTTCCTCACCTGCTAAAAGTTTTAATCTTCTAGTTCTATATGCTCCTTTTCTTTCACTTTTTTTCTCAAAAACTGAATTAATACTTTTATTTACATTCAGTAACGCAATAGCAATAGTCTTTTTAATTTGGTCAAATCTTTCTATTTCGATATCTGTATTTTCTGGAAATTCAATAATTGCAAATCTTTTTGATTTTTTTGACCCAATTATATCAAAAGATCTTGGAATTAAATATAAATAGTTACTATCTAATTTATTTTTTAATTCCCCGATTATATCTTTAAATTTATATTTCTCATTAATTATTGGTTTGCTAACGATTATCTCCATAAATGGTTTTTGTTCAATTATTTTTATAATTTTTTCTTGAGCGTAAATCTCCTTTTTTAAAGGAAATAAAACATAATCTTGGTTCCTTAAAATGCGATATTTTTTTTCGATAATTTTTTTTTTTGAAAATAATTTTTTAATGGAGTTTGATTTTTCTCTCTCAATCTTTAAATAATGAATATTTTCTTCATTCATCTGATAATTCAATATTCATTTCAATTAAATGATTTTCATTCTTTAATTTCTCAATCAAAATACGGCTTAAATCTTGACTTGATTTGGTGCAATTAATTAAAATTGTTCGGTCACAAATGAAATTACTCTTTCTAAAAACAATATCTCTAGAATTTATTAATTTTAAATCTTTGTGCCCCCATCCATAAAAAGTTTCACTTATATCATTTAATTTTATTACAACCTTGAATTTACTTTCTTTCCAAATTTCTTGTTTTAGTTTTACATTTAAATCAGAGCATGCTTTATCTGCTTTAATTCCTATTATACAATCTCCTCTTAAAGTTAAATCTCTCTCTTTTGTAATCTCAATAGTTGTGTTATGTGTCCCTAGAATGTTTGCATGACCGAATGCTTTTATCACTTCTAAAGATTCCACCTTAAACCACAAATTTTATTAAAATTAATTTTCAATAAAAAAATTTAAAATTTCTTCTAATGAATCGCTTTCAATCAGAGTGTTTTGAAAGTTTTTCTCTAAATAAGCCTTTAAGTCTTTTATTGGATGGGAAATAAATTCTTTTTTTTCATTAAATTGATTATAATAGATTTTTGGAACTAAAATTCCGCATTTTTGATATGATTTTGCATAATTTTTAAAAAAATCCACCGAATCCCTTATAGATTTTTTGTATAGCTCATTAGATTGATCTGGAAATGAAATTGTTTCATTCTGACCAAATGGATAAGAATTACTTAATTCTAAAGGTACTATTCCAAAGAGGGTTGTCATAAAAATCACATGGATCAATTTTCTATTTATCTCCTTAAAATTCTCTATAAAATTAAGCCATTTTTTTATGATTGGAGAACTCTCTCTATTAACATCTAATTCTGGTAATATTATAACGTATTTAACTGATTCAGGAACAATATAGGTGTTTTTTAAATACTTTATTTGGCGTGAAATTATTGGACGATTAAGTGTTTCTGAAGAAATGTAAAATAAACCTCCTTTTTTATATCTTTTTTCATATTTTTCAATAAAACCAGAATATTTTTTTAATATATTTAAACCTTTAATTAAATTTGGATGGGAACGAGTTCTTATTTCTACTAGTTCCCACAATTTCCCCTCCCTTATAGCTTGTCTAATTGTCTTTAATTCTGAATAAGATACATGTAAATTGTGTTTTGCCAATAATTCTGTTCTTAATTTTTTATTGAACGTCATCAGTTCTTTGGGACTAAAATTAAAACAAACCGGACAGTCGCAAGGAAATTCTTTTAATTGACTTAATTTCTTAGTTCCGGTAGATAAGGTAAAATAGCGCTCGTCTTTAGCGTATAACATAAAAGCTGCTGAATCCATAAAATCACACCCACAAGCAACAGCTAAAGAAAAAAATTGAGGGAGTCCTAAACCAAACATATGTAATGGTCTATTTGGAATAATATTTTTCTTAACAGTTAATAAAATATCAACTGCTAAATCAAAGCGATAATCGATAAATAATTTAACCAACCCTCCAATAGCATATATACTAAAATCTAATCTACTCATCTCTTTAGCACTCAACTCGAGCAAATCTTTATATTTTGCGCCATGAATTGGCCCCATCCATTCAGATTTAGTTTGTCTCCTTCTTTTTATGTTTTCTTTTGCTCTTTCAATAGTTTTTAAAACTTTATTTTTTGCATCTTCGTAAGTATCATTGGGTTGCACCGGGATATCTAAAATCACAGGAAAATCTGAACCAATATTCTCTTGGAAAATCTCAATTTCTTCCGGTTTAATATCTATTTTTTCATTGTACATATATTGCTGAAAAGCTCCGGAATCTGTTGCAATAATACCATCATAATCTAATAATTTATGAATGCCATTCCTTAATGCTCTCTCTTTTAAAATTTCATTTTGATGTAATATATATGCATTTGTAAATATACAATCGACCCCTAATCTTTTAAGCTCATACGGGGTAATTAAATTCCCTGAAGGTTTAACTACAGCAAATAAATTAGGTATTATTAGATTTTTACCGTTCACTTCAATTTTTGCGATTCTTGCGAGTCCGTCCGTTTCAAAAATCTCGAAATTCAATTAATAATTATCCTCAAATTTTTCTTCTTTTCATAATAAATATAGACTCTACAAATTTTATTTTTATTCAAAAAATTCATCAAGGTGATTATTTGTAAATAACTCTTCTAGCCAGTCTATCTTTCCTAACGCATATTTTTCAAAACCCATATCATTCTTAATTATTGAAACCATATCTTCAGCAATTTCTTCAAAATTTTCAATTGTTGTATCAATTTCCATAATCGTTTTTATTATCTTTTTTTCTAAGAGGAAAGAAACACAATCACCTAAAATTTCGGCTTGTACATTTTCCTTTATTTTCCTTTCTTTATAGTTCCTTTTTTCCAATCTACTCTTTAATACATCAGGATGGCATCTAAGAACAATTCCATAATCAATTAATTTATTAGGAACTAAATCGGATAAATGACCTTCAATGATAATTAATTCATAATTTTTACTTCTTTTCTCTAGTTTTATGATTTCTTTTAATCGCGGAATCAATGTTTTTTCATTTACTACCCATGTTTCTCTTGCATTATCATAATTCAATGTGTGTTTTTCATTAATAATTAATTCATTTAAAAAAACACAAAATGTGTTTATTTTTCTACTAATTAGTTTTGTCAAAAAAGTTTTCCCCGTCCCGGGTGTTCCAGAAATAATACAAACTTTAGCTTTCAAATTGAAAATGATAAAAATTTTTCTTATGATATATTAAAAAAGTAAATTTTTTATTTAAATCCAAGATTATTAAACTTATTAATATATTTCTTGAGATTTTGCGCCCGTGGCTTAGCTTGGTTAGAGCGCACGGCTGAAGTAAAAATTACTGCCGATATAACCGTGAA
>JAHLWH010000177.1 GCA_019058015.1 Promethearchaeota archaeon
CATACGCATGTGCAGAAAAAGATAATGGAAAAACAATGGCACAATTCTTAATCAACACAAATTGGGATGGTTTTATTGTTAAGCGAGTTTATATACCTTGGGTTCCTAAAATATGGCTTGGCCATGAATACTTCGAAAATTTGAGAGTCCCTCCTGAATATATATTGGGAGGGATAGGGAAAGGTAGAGACCATCTTTTTGAAGGATTAGTTCCTGAAAGGGTAATGATCGCAATGGGCAATGTCGGCGAAGCATGGGGCGCTCTTTCGCACGCTTTTCTCTATATCAATATGCGAAAGCAATTTAACCAAGAAGTCTTGAAGTTTCAAGGAGTTGGTTTCACATTCGCTGATCTCTGGGCAAGAACAACCAATTTTACTCTTGCATTATTAAAATTCTGTGAAGAATATGATGCAAAAATGGAAAAATTTGGTGGTGAAATTCCGAGAAACATCTCACAAGCTATGGTTGCTTCTGCTAGTCATTTGAAACTTGAAGGTGCTAGATTATCAGAACGTACCTGCTATGAGTGTGCAAATCTTATGGGTGGTGCTGGAGTCTGTGATAATACAATGATGCAAGATCTTGTGGGACTTTCAAGAATTCAGGAAATTGTTGGCGGAACCAGACAAATCCAACAATACATCTTATCAATGGCAACACGTCAATTATATAAGATGTTATAAAAATTACATAGATCGTCAATTATTAATATTTTAACTGACGATAAAATTCTTTTTTTTAACAATTAATGATTTAATGGAAATAAAATTTAGAAAAACAATAATTTTTATAAGATTAATTTGATGTTAATTGATTTTCAAAATGTTTTTTTACAATAATTGAAAATAATTCCCAGAGAATAAAGTAACTCCACGATATATCTGAGAAAAACATTATATATTAAATACAATTAGAAAAAATGAATATAAATTTTATAAAATTCAATTCTAACAATATAAAAATTAAAGAGATAATTAAAAGAGTGATATAATAATATGCCAATGTATCAAGATAAAGCAATAAAGGATGAAATAATGGAAAAAATGATCCTGAAAAATCGCTACGCCTTTTTCAATAATAACTTGACTGCAGTATTGAGCCCTGAACAATTTAATTTCTTAAGAAAAGTACAAAGATTTTGTTTGAGATATGAGAAAAAAAATAACATCCAACATAGTATGGACGAAGACATTTATAAATGGATACCCGATTTTGGTGCAGAAGGGTATGTAACCCGTAGTCATCAAATGGATGAACTTGATATTCACTACGAAGAACATGGTGCAGTTGCCGAAATGATGAGAGTATTTGCTTGTGACCAGTTTGATACCCAGTTTTGTATGGCTATGGGTGCAACGATTTTAGCAATAAATCCCATTAAAGTTCATCATGAGGGTATCCCAGAACGTTTAGATGCCCTTAGAGACTTAATAACTGGTAAAGCTTGTGGAGCAATTTTAATAACAGAACCCGAAAGAGGTTCAGATGCTGTACATCAATTGACAGTCACCGAACCCCAAGAAGATGGCAGCTTAATTGTTAATGGTGAAAAAATATATAACACCAATGCGCCCAAAGCTAAATGGGTTGTTGGATATGGCTCTGCAGTAGCAAATGAAGGCAATAAAATGACTCAATATTTAGTTAATACAAGTTGGTACGGATGGAAGAGCGAAAGAGTATTCATACCTTGGACTCCTAAAATTTGGATCGGCCACAATTACTTTACTAACTTAAGAGTTCCTCCCGAATATGTATTAGGTGGTGTTGGAAAGGGTAGAGAACACATGTTCGAAGGATTGGTTCCCGAAAGATTAGGGATCGCTGTAGGTAATGTTGCTCAAGCATGGACAGCTCTCTCGCACGCTTTTCTCTATATCAATATGCGAAAGCAATTTGGTCAAGAAATCTTGAAATTCCAAGGTGTTGGTTTTACCTTTGTAGATATGTGGGCCCGAACCACCAATTTAACTCTTGGGCTATTGAAATTCTGTGAAGAATATGATAAAAAAATGGAGAAATTTGGTGGTGAAATTCCAAGAAATATCTCTCAAGCTATGGTTGCTTCTGCCAGTCATTTTAAATTGGAAGCAGCAAGGTTAACCGAACGTACTTGTTATGAAATGGCGAATCTTATGGGTGGTGCCGGCGTCTGTGATAATACCTTGATGTGGGACCTTGTAGGAATCTCAAGAATACAAGAAGTAGTTGGAGGTACGAGACAGATACAACAATATATTCTCTCCATGGCAACTCGCCAATTATGGAAGATGATATAAAAGATAAAATTATTTCCTTGTTATAAAATCATTTTTATTTCTTTTTTTTCTTATTCTTTTAGTTGAGTGAATTTAAAATTATGACTATCGCCATTATAATGCAAATTAATATGATAATTAGCCCTAAGAAGTTGTATTTACTTTTAAATCGCCGGTTTTGAGACAATTCACTTGGGTTATTGGTATTATCATGTTGAGTCATTGCTGTCTCTGTCTGTGTGGTCTCTATCATTTGAGTGGTTGCCTGTTTTTTAATTATCTTATCTAATGAATTCCATGCTTTTTCGATTGATTCTTTCACTTCTTGAGAAATTTCCTCATCAGGTATTTCATATATTTGGGTTGTAGTATCTAATCCTACAGTTAATTTATATTGTTCGGTAAATTCTTTATCAACTAATGCACTTAGAATGGTAGTTTTGCCAACGGCTGCCGGTCCTGCAAGAACAACTTTAAAATTAAAATTTTCTTTATCAATAATTTGCCCCAATTTAGGGGGAGAGCGTATATCCATTAAGGCTAATAAAGCCATCTTGTCAAATAGCTTTTTAATATTTAAACCTGATAACGCTGAAGTTTCTATATATTCCAGTAAGCTATACCTATGAACAACATCAAGTACATTCTTCTTTTCTATTAATACACCAAGATCTTTTTCCAAATCTTTTTTATTTCCCACGAGAATAATTGGGATATTTCCAGCTTTTGCTCGTATCTCATTATAATATTTTTCAAGCCTATCGAAAGTATCCGGGCGGGCTAACTCAAATATTAGAGCGATTACCGAAGCGCCTTTAAAGAAATCACTCTTAAAAAATTCGAATCTTTCCTGTCCACCGATCTCCAAAACGGAAAGAGTTATTTTTACGATAAGCCGTCACTTATTATTAATGATTGAAGTTTTCAATATATTAATAAGTTGGAGAAAAATAATTAATTTATCTTATTTACCAGAAAATAATTTCGATTTAGTGAGTAAATTATATTTCTATTTATAAATTGACTCTAAAATGAAAATAAAAAAGAAGATTTAAATTTTTAAGATTTTTTTCTCCAGAGTTAAATCATAAGCTTCTTTCATGGCTTGTTCATAGATATCTATTTTAAATTTGTTATGTAGTGGGCTTATTTTGCTACCAAGTTTTGCCATTTTATATAAGGCTTTTGGGAGTGCTCCAATTGGTCCTTCAACAAGATTTGCAGCTCTTTCAAACTCTTGAAGAGTGTTATCATCATATCCTCCAAGAATTCCCTCTATAAATGCGTAGAAATACATGAATAGAAAAATTCCAATTAAGAATATAATCGCCGTATTTAAAATTTTATCTCCTAAATCGATTGTCCAGAGAAGTTCCCCGACTAAAAATAGAACTATATAATTTATTATTGCTGCTAGAGCGGGAGTTATGAATGTTTTAAATGGATATATTTTATATTTCGAAATCTTATAGCGGATAATTAACCATAATAGTATATCTTTTATTAATACGGCGGGAATATACGCAAATAGTACTGCGGTCATGTCTTTCAGCCAAATAACGAGAATTATAATCAATAGTGCCCTCGAAGTCTGCTCTATTATCCAAGTTACGGCCAATAAACCAGTTTTCCCGGTACCTTCAAAAATACAATCACCTAACCAAGAATAAATACCGAATGCATGGAATATCATTAAAGGAACTAAAAACTTTACTGCTGGTGTTCCATATTCAGCTCCTGCTGCGCCAACTAAAAATTTTGCACCCGTCGCTAAAAGTACCGAGATAATAAAATAACCGAAATAATTGCCCCACCTAAAGCCTTGATATATATAAAGTTTTGTCAAAGTTGGTTTATCATGTGCATAGGATTCGCTATATGCTCCAAGTAACGATTGACCATATAAGGAAATAATTTGTACTATCATACCAATATTCCAACATAAATTAAAATATCCAAGTTCGTTCGAGTAATTAGCAATAAATAAACTTGTTACTATTATTTGGATAAACCAGCCTAATTGGACAAATGATTCTCCGAATGCTAATTTTGAACCATATTTCATTGATTCTTTAAATTCTTCTTTTGTGAAATCAATTCTAAACACAGTTTTAGGGGAATATCCCAATCTTTTAAATAATAGCATAGATAAGAAAAATGTAGCCCAGTAATCGAAATATCTTGCAATAGAATATCCTATACCTGCTCCTAATGCTTCACCAAACATAGGATTTGCGGCACCCCACATACGCCCTATGTAGCAAAATATCATCTGGCCAATAAGTTGCCAGATAACTTCCCAAGCAACGTATGTTATAAGATGTAAATCTGCTTTTTGCATTCCTTGAAAGGAATACATAAATACTAAAAAGAAACCTGGGTATTGAACTAAAGAAAATGTTATGAACACCCAACTCATGTGTGCAATGTTTGTTTGCGGAAATATTATAGAACCGATAAAAGCAAATATAGAAATCTGTATTAATCCGGTGAACAATTGCCAATAGACGAATATTTGTATGTAATGAATTGCTTTTTCGGGATTTTTTACTCTATATTGAGCAAAATATTTTGCTAAAGCATATGAAGTACCAAAATCGAAGAGAAGCCAAGCGACTTGAAATATATTATATGCATAGTAATACCAACCTGCTGCTTGAGGATAAGGTTGGATTATTTGTGGCATTACGAAATTAGATATCAATAATTGTGGAATCACTAAAATCAATCCTATAAAGAGTGTAAAGAGAAATCCACCCAATTGTCTATGAATTCCAATTACTTCCCAATCATCTTTTAAATCAACTTCCGCCTCAATTTTCTTCTTGAGTACTGCTTCTTCTTCCTTCTTTTTTCTTTCCTCTTCTTCTGCTTGACGTTTCATAACTTCTATTGTTGCTTGATCGATACGTGCTCCAGATTTTTTCTTAACAATTAAAAATAATGAAGCAGCTAAGATTGCTAATATAATAACTACGATTAATAATATAATCTGTTCTGTTAAGTGAGGGACTGGAGAATAAGGCCAATCAGGATAAGATAAATAGGACTCATTTAAACTTTCTAATGCTAATGAATATAATAAATAATTTAAATAAGGCCAAAGTAGAAACCCTATATTAGCTCCTTCTTCTAGCCAACCAGTGAATAATAATATATTACCATTTCCTTTTGCCATTTCCACCAGAATAGGTTGGCGAGATTGTTCGATTTCTAAATTTTTTGAAGCCGGAAAAACATCAATCAATCTATCAATGGAACTGTTAAAATCTTGAGTTGGAATAATCGTCATATTTCCTACAATCATATCAGGAGCGGAGTTCCAATCAATATTTTGACTGATTGGGTGTGAAATATCTCCTACGACAAATAACATTGACTCAGCATTCTTTTCAAACTGTACATCGGTAATTATCTGTAGATCTTCTAAGAGTGTGGCATCATTATGTAAATTTTGCCCCATAAAGATTATACACGACCCGCCATTATCCACAAAATTTCCTATAAGGGAGATCTCTGAGGTGTCTAAAGATGCATCAAATAGAACGATGATATCTACAGAGGAATCGATCGATGTAATTGGGGTTGAGTCTGAAACAACAAAAATATCAAAATTATCTTGGTCGATTTGCAAACTTTGTAGAAAATGAGTATCGTTTCCTTTACTGATTACTAAGACATTTTTCTGATCTCCCCCCTGACCACCTGAAGGAATAATTAAAAGAATGAAGCTCATGCCACTTATGAATAGCGCAATTATGCAGATTACTAATAACTTCGAAATTTTTTTATTAGATTTTACCATATGAAATCAATTTATTTATTTTTAATTACATATTAAATCCCGGAATATATAAAATTTAGATCATTTTTTTTAAATAATTGTTTATTTATATATGGATTAGTTTTTCGCTAATCTCCCATACTTTTTTTTGAATAGATTCATCGTATGTCATCTTATGCGATTTTACAGGTATACATTTTTTAAAGTATTTTCCCGAAACTCCTTCAACTTCAGGCGACGACGCGAAATATACAGATGTTTCGGCTGCTTCTTCCGGACTTTTAGAAAATAAATTCATAATTTTTTTAATAATCCAAGGGATATTTCTCATTGTCATTTTCGTTCTGGCATGACCTGGGTGTAGAGCATTAACAGTTACTCCTGTTCCATCTAACCTGTGTGCTAATTCATATGTAAACAGAATAATTGCGAATTTTGCCGAACTATAAGCTTTTTGGGAAGAATATTTTTTTTCAAACATTAAATCATCTAAATTAATTTTAAAATAACGGTGAATATCCGATGATACATTGATTATTCGCGATGGGGGCACTTTTTTTAATAATATCAAGTAGGATTTCTGTCAATAGAAAGTGAGAGAGGTAATCAATCGCAAAGGTACTTTCATATCCATCTTCGGTTGATATTATTTTACTATTAAATATACCGGCGTTGTTTATCAAAATATGCAACTGGTTATATTTTTTCTTAAATTCTTCAGCTAAGTTTTTAACTGATTCTAAAGATGCGAGGTCTGCAATTATGAGGTCAATATTATTATTTCCAGATTCTTCTTTTATTTGATTTTGTGCATTTTCCCCTCGTTCTTTATTTCGACAGACCATGACAATATTGCTTCCCATTTTTGCAAATTGAATAGCAGTTTCTTTACCGATCCCAGAATTAGCACCCTTAATC
>JAHLWH010000178.1 GCA_019058015.1 Promethearchaeota archaeon
CTGTGTGGCTGGCTGTGGTAGAACTGGTCAAATGATTATCGTGTGGGCAACTAAAAATGGTCAAATTCCAAAGGATATAGATCCGGTAGAGTGGTTAAGAAAAAAAAGACCATGCTCACTTGAAACTAAAAAACAAGAAGATTTCGCTAGAAAAATTCACAAGTATTTTCAAAAATAAAAAGACCATAAAATAATCTATTGTTATGATATAAGAACCAATCCATAGTATATGGTGATAATATAGAGATATATTTCGATAATTAATGTTGCCAAAACACCAATTAGAATCATTTCGAGCGCAGGTTTAAGCCAATGTTTCTCAGAAAAAAAACTTCTAAAAATACCTACTATGAAAAATGCACAGAAGGACAAAATAGTTGCGATAATAAAGGAGATTGTTGCTATTGGTATAAAATATGGAATTACTGGCAGAAAACCGCCTAAAACAAAAGCACATGCCATATATATTGCATTATTTACTGGATCTCTTTTTTGAGAACCTTCAAGTTGAAATTTTATTATTTTCTCCCAAAGATCTGGATTTGTTCTAAAAGAGTTCTCAATAGTTTCAATTTCTTTACTATTTATTCCAATTTTTTGGGAAAATTTTGCAAATTTTTCTTTACGTAGTGTTTCATTTTTATCATTCGAAGGTGATTTAATTAGATATTCATTTTTTGTTTTTGTTGAAGTAAATGCACCAAAACCCATTGAAATAGCACCTGCTGCTACCTCAGCTAATAATGTGATCAATAATAGCGTAGGATTGGAAAAAACAAGAATTGCAATTCCTGCAAGTAAAACATACGTAGAGATCAAACCGTCTTGAAACCCAAAAATAAAATTCCTAAAGGTATCTCCGCTTTCTGAGAACAATAACTTTTGGAATCGTATAGAAATTTTTTTTTTCATACTAATCAAATATTTTCTTAAATATTTATAGATTTAAAATTAACTGAAAGATTAAAAGGGGGGTTATTTAATAATTCTTTCTAAAGAAAACTAATGGAATACGCATTGGGGATTCCAAATAGTCCGAAAATAATATTTGTTGAAAAAGTGCTTATAAAGTAAGCTGGCGGGAATGTGATTAAAAATAATATGAATACCCATTTTACAGAAAGTTTATTCTTTTCATAATATCTTAAGTATAAAATAAAGAATTCAGCTGTATAAGTTATACAGAGATTTATTATTATAGCAATGCCTCCTCCAATAACATAAAATATTGAATAAAATGCGGTAATTCCTTCAACCACTTCAACGATTAAACCTGTTATTAAAATATTTTTTATATTAATTTGAGATTTATCCCTATAATGAAGGAAAAGTCCTAAATACAAAAAACCTTCGAATACAATAAAATGAAGGATTGTTTGAATAATTTCAAAGATTAGAATTTCAAAAAAGGTTAATCCTGGTAATGAATTAAATGGAATCATGTTATTTTTTTCCTTTTAGGTAATTCATTTCATTATTAATTAAGTAATTAGTTTTAAATTTATTTAAAAGAATATTGAAATAAATTATTAAATAAATAAATTCTTCAAAATAGGATTATATTATGATCGAAAATCGTTCAGTAAATGAGAATCGAATACCTATATCAAGTCCTGTTGTTTTATCACAGAGAAGAAAGGTTATCTTAGCCTTGATATTTATAATAGGGATACCTTTATCTTATCCAACCGTATTTCCTTTTGGGCTTATTTGTTCAGCAATTCTATTATTCCAAAAAAATAAAAAGTCAAACATCGCTGGATTTATCTTAATAATTTCTCAAATAATTCAAATTTTAGTCTTAGGACCAGCCTTAAAGCTTTAAACAATCGATTTTTAAAAAATAATGGAAGGTAATGATAAAAATGAATATGGATAGAGATAAATTATTGTTAATTGGGAAAATTTTCCTTATTATTTTTGCTCTTGGGCTCTGGACTTATTCATATATTGACTTCAATGTAATGTTCAATAATGATAAGGTCACATTATGGATTCATGGTCCTTCAATAGTAGAAGAGGATGAAGAATTTAGTCTAACAGTAGAAGCATGGGATATTTTTGAAAGATTAGCAGGGAGATTTACGGGTGAGATCTCCTTTAGTATAGAATCGTATAATTTCACCACACTTGAAGGGATCAGTTCTGATCATACATTACCAGCTGACTATGTATTCAGTTCTAATTTTATATGGAGTGGTATTTTGCCTGCCTATATAATACCCGGCGCTGATAATGGAAAAAAAACATTTAACATGAAAATTTCTACTCCCGGAATTCATTACGTTGTAGTAGAGGAGAAAAATAATCATAATCGATATAGGAGTAATCCAATAATAGTCAAATCAGAAGGAGATTCGTATTTGAAATTATATTGGGGCGATCTTCACGGTCATACGCTTTTTTCAGATGGATCTGGTTTACCCTTTGAATCATATCAAATTGCTCGTGATGTTTCATTATTAGATTTTGCAGCCTTAACAGATCATTGTGAACACTTCCCAAGAATGGGCGATATTGATATTTTCAATATTTTCGATAATTACATTCAAACAACTAATAGCTTTAATGAACCAGAAAAATTTGTGACAATTGTTGCTTTAGAATGGACACCCCGTTATGTAGTCAGGGGAGCAGATATTGTTTTTGGCCATTTAAACGTATATTTTGAAGGAGATAACATGCCATTCTTTTCTACTTTTACGAATCTTACACCTGATGTGTTATTTGAATACCTTGAAGAAAATAGTAATGATGATTTTATCTCATGGACTCATCATACAATAAGAAAGGATTACGCATCGGATTATGCATTTTATCACGAGGATATAAATACTTTAATTGAAATTTACTCGGTTCATGGTTCATGTGAGACCTTAGGAAATGATACTTATTATGAAGAAGTTTCAAAAATTCCAACCGATGAACCAGGTTATTCGGTGAGAGATGCTTTAAAGATGGGCAGGCGTTTTGGGTTTATGGCTTCAGGAGATACTCATGATGGTCGACTAGGGCACAGTATAAGTCATACAAAAGCCTCTGCTTATAATCAATATCCTTACACATTAGCAGGATATAGACTAGGTCATCCCCACCCAAACGGTTTAACAGGTATTTTTGCATCCAATTTAACAAGAAAATCGATCTTTAACGCATTAAAAACAAAATCTTGCCTTGCAACTACAGGTGTGAATAGACCATATATTGAATTTAATATAAATGAAACTACAGTAGGAGATAATAATTCAACTTTAAATGTCCCAGCTAATGATACTCATCGGAGGATTAATATTTTAATTTGTGCTGATGGAGTATCTTTTGGCCCTAATAATATCAATAACATCTCAGAGGTTGAGATTTATAAAAATTCAGAATTATGGTATTCTAATAAATCAATTAATGATATATTTTTTAAAATGTCAATTTTAGACAATAAAACAATCACTGGTACCAGCTATGATAACTGCATCCAAAAAGACGATGGTGAGTGGTATATACACCAAAATTCATTAAAACCTGTCAACCCTGATGAATTAAATACCGGTGGCTTTGATTACTATTATATTAGAACTCGTGATACCAGTGGTTATGCTGCCTGGGTTGGACCAATATGGGTTGGAGTCCCGTAAATCGTAAAATGTATTATTTTTTTCCTATCTTTTTTTAGCTTTTTTATAGAAAGAAATTAAAATTGATAATGACAATAATTAAATCAATATAAACAAAATCTAATAAAAGAAAAAATGTCTCATCAAATATCTAATGAAGTTTATTTAAAATATCTTTTATTATCCTTAAATAAAGATGAATTAAAAGAAATATGTAGATCTTTTAATATAAAAGGTTTTTCAAAGTTTGGTAAGGAAGATTTAACTAATTTTTTAATTGATAGTTTAGCTGAAGAAGAAGTAGCGGAATTACTAAAAGAAAGAGAGATGGATATTATTTCTAGGGAAATAAATAGAGCATTTAATATCATTAGAGGTAATGAACGTGAATCTGTGGAGAATATTAAGATAGTAAACCCTAAGGAACATGAAATTGAGATTAAATTTAAGGGCTTTAGGTGGACGAATGAATTGTACCTTAGTATTAAAGACACAAATATTTTCGATCCAGAGAGAATTTGTGAATGTAGAATTGGCTCCGCTGGAGGTTTTTGTCCCCATTTTTGGGTTGGATTTATTGTTTCCTTAAAAAAAGGGTTTTTTAATTTGAAAAATTGGACTACTACTAAATTACCTAAAGATTTCGGAAAGCGAATAAAAAATATTCAAATTTCTACTATATCAAAAGATAAATCAATAGAACAATTAAGGATTTTTGATGCAACTTCTGATGATGTAAGACTTTTAAAATTTTTAAATTCAAGAACAACTGTTTATGATGGAACTGTCACAGATTTAGAATTTAAAGAGGACGATTTTCAAGGCAATATTACTAAATACTATATTGCAACATTAAAAGACGGTAAACTGGGCCCACAGTTAAAGAAAAAATCAGATTTTAATGAAAATGAATTAGAAGAGTTTGAAGAGATTAAAGCAAGAATCAGCGAAAAAAAGCATATTGATGCAGATTTAAAGGTAGGAGATATAATATCTTTAAATGGATCCCTTACTAAAGACAATTTTTTGGATGCTCTTGTATTAAAAAGAGTAACAAAAATTCAAAAAAAGTAAATTAAAAATTATAAAGCATTCTCTCCTAATCTAATTAATAATTTTAAATAATCTAACATCAATTAATGAATTATTAAGGAGGATTAATAATGTTTTTAAAAGATAGATGTACCGTTTGCGGAGTATGTTTGATAAGATGCCCCTATTTGGCATATTCTGAGGAAAAAGCTAAGGAAGAGTTTAAAAAATTGATAAACAGTGAGCCTACTTCAATAACTGCGGAGTGTATTACATGTGCTGCGTGTAACATGTTCTGTCCTGAAGGAGCTAATCCTTTTGATTTAATTAACGATAGGCAAGAAGAAACTGGAACATTTAAAGTTACCGATGAATGGATCAGAATGATGAAAATGGCGTCAAAAATGCCATCCAAAATTATTAAAGGAGATCCTGAAAAACCAATTATGAATCTCTGTTCAGTAGGAGATATACTTCCTGGAGTTATTGAAGGGCAGCTCTTCGATGGAATGACACTTCTTAAAGGAGGTGATTATTTTTGTTATTTTGGTTGGGTGCATGCAGGAAAACCAAGTATGGTTAGCGAAAATGCCCAAATTTTTGTAGATAATCTCGCAAAAATTGGTGCTGAGGAAATAATATGTTATCACGACGATTGCTATGCGATGTTAACCAATAAGGTTATAGAATTTGGGATAGACTTGCCGTTTAAACCGATTCATATATTAGAATATCTGCGAGATTATGTTAAGGAGCATAATGACCAGATAAAAAAATTAAACATGAAAGTTGCCTACCAGCAACCCTGCGCTTCAAGGTATGCCTTTGAAGAAAATGACAAAATACTTGATGAACTATTTGAACTTATAGGGGTTGAAAGAGTAGATAGAAAATACGATCGAATTGATGCCCAGTGCTGTGGAGGAATAATAAGTGTGATGTTAAATTTAGGTAAAAAAGAATCAAATAAATGGCGGATGACTAATATTATGGATGCAAAGGAAGCGGGAGCTGACGCAATGGTTTTCTTATGTCCATTATGCATTCTTAGCCTTAGAAGTCGAGCAAAAGCCCAAGGATTGGAACCATACATCATTAGCAACTTAGTGAGATTAGCATTAGGGGAAAAACTCACACATGGAGGAGCTGGAAAGATCTATTAATAAATAACTTTTTTTATTTTAAAAACTACTAATTTTTTTAATAAAATTGAAAAAAGGATTTGATTAGTATTAACCCTAAAAGTGGTTTTTTAACTGATAATAATATTATTTTAGCGACTGATTTTTACGAATTAACAATGAGTGCGGGATATTTCCAATATAATTTAGAGAATTTTATTGATGATCAAAATGACATATCAACTTTTGAAGTATTTGTAAGAAAACTTCCTCGAAACAGAAATTATCTAATTTTTGCTGGGCTTGAACAAGTCATACATTATTTACAAAATGCACGATTTAATGAAAGAACGATTGAATATTTCCGAAGTAGAGAAGATTTTAAAAATATAAATCCTAAATTTTTTGATGAGTATTTACCTAATTTTAAATTTGATCTCGATGTGTGGTCAATCCCAGAAGGACAATTCTTTTTCCCAAATGAGCCAATCATGAGGATTGAAGGGCCTACAATTCAAGCACAGTTAGCTGAAACATACATACTGAATGTGATTACTTATCAAACTGCAGTAGCATCTAAAGCATCAAGAATAAGAATTGTGTCTGGAAACCGGATAATTGTAGATTTTGGGACGAGACGTTCTCATAGTCCATTAGCAGGGGTTTATGCTGCTCGTGCAAGTTATATTGCAGGGTTAAATGGTACAAGCAACTGTTTAGCTGATTTGGAATTAGGTATTAGGGCATCTGGAACAATGGCTCATTCATGGGTTCAAAGATTCCCTACAGAGTTAGAGAGTTTTAAGGAGTTTTATAAATTATATGGAAAGAATTCAATTCTTCTCATAGATACATATGATATAAAAAAAGGTGCATTAAATGCGTGTAAGACAGCGAAAGATATAGGAGGTGTAAGGATTGACTCAGGTGATCTCGTAGAAAATTCAAAAATAGTGAGAAAAATTTTAGATGAAAATGGTCTTAAGAATGCAATTATTACATTAAGCAGTGATTTAAATGAATATAAAATAAAAGAAATAATTGATAAAGGTACTCCCGTTGATGCTTTTGGTGTAGGTACTGAAATGGTTACAAGCCGCGATGATCCTGTTGTAAATAGCGTTTACAAATTGATACAACATAATGGAATTCCTAAGATTAAAATTAGCGAAGGAAAAATCACATATCCTGGAAAAAAACAGGTTTATAGAAAATATAACGAGAATGGAAAATTTACCAAAGATATACTAATGCTAGAAAATGAAACTCCGCCTGAAGAATCCGAGCCAATTATGATCCCAATTATGAAAAAAGGGGAATTAATTTATGATTTACCATCATTAGATAAGATTCAACAGTTTTATTACAAAAACATGGAAAAATTGCCAGAAGAATATAAAAAATTAGAGCCGTTAAATCTTTTTAGATTAGAATTATCAAATGGAATTAAAGATTTAACTCAAAAATTAAAGAATCAATAATTTAAGATTAACTCGAAGATATCAATAATATCGGGATTATTATTATAATAGAAATTATCCCATATAATATACAAAAGTATCCAAATTGTATCTTTTGAGCAACTCTAATTAAAAATTCAATAGATAAGTATCCGACTCCAAAACTAATCAATGTTGATAGAATTATAATTATCGGATCTAAAGTTCCCAAGATAGATCCCTCTTCGAATATAATATCTACTCCAATGGACGCAATAGCTACAGGAACAGACATTAAAAAACTTAACTTCAATGCAGAAGAATGCTCATATTTTTCTCCAAGAATTGTCGAAACTGTGACACCAGAACGAGAAATACCTGGTAAAATAGAACATCCTTGAATTAACCCGGCTAAGAAACTATGCTTAAAGATTTTTTCATCTTCAATGTCATTTATTGCATTCTTTCCATAATCTTTTCTTATTTTTAGTAAAATAATACCGGTAATAATTAGAAATCCTGAAATGATTAAAGTTATTAAATCTCCTTGAAATGCAGAAAAACTATCCTTAATTAAGAAATAAAGCGATAAAGCCGTTATAGCCGTACCAATGGTTGCAAAGATCACCCAATTTCTTTTTTTGATATCAATATCCTCTACTTCAAATATATTGGGCAAAAAAGATTGAATTATTTTTATATAATCAGTTCTAAATTTCAAAAGAACTGCAATTGTCGTTCCTAAATGAAGCCATATAGCCAAACTGAACGCTTGATCTGGAGGTATTCCAAAAACATTGATTGAAAAGATCATAACCTGTCCAGAGGAGGAGATGGGGAGCCACTCAAAAAGCCCTTGCAATATAGAAAGTATGATGAATTTGAGGAGATCAAACATGAGTAATAAAAACCATTTATTATTTAATATTTTACCATATGATGAGTGAATAACTAAAGTTTTGGATAAATATATTTACCACATTTTGCACATCTTGCTTGAGGTATTTTTGGTGGATTCATTATATGCGGGAATTAAAATTACTACTTTTTTAGACATAAAAAATTTGATATTTTAATTTAGAATATTAATTCGGTTTAAATAATTATATATTTCTAAAAAAATCAATTAATTATCTCCAAGTTTTGAATCTAACTTTTAATAAGCGCAATGTTCTGTTCTTTCAATGATTTCATTTTGTAAATCAACACCAAGATTAACATAATAATCACTATAACCGGCAACTCGCACTATCAAATTTCTATATTTTTCTGGATTTTTTTGAGCTTCGCGTAAAGTCTCTGCTGAGACTACATTAAATTGAACGTGATGCCCATCCATTTTAAAATAGGCCCTGATTAAATGCGCCAGTTTTTCAATACCGATATCGTCAGCTAATAATTTAGGTGTAAATTTTTGATTTAGTAATGTGCCCCCAGTTCGAAGATGATCAATCTTTGCTGCGGATTTTATAACGGCTGTAGGACCATGGGTATCTGCCCCTTGAACAGGTGAGATTCCTTCGGATAATGGAGTATATGCCTTTCGACCATCAGGAGTTGCCCCGATTACGCTACCAAAGTAAATATGTACCGTTGTTGGAAGAAGATTCACGCGATGATGACCACCTTTAGTGTTAGGTCGTCCATCAATTGCTTTATAATATAATTCAAAAATTTGTTGCATAATCTCATCTGCATAATCATCATCGTTTCCATATTTCGGTGTATCAGTTATAAATAGTTGTCGTAAGGTTTCCGAATTCTTGAAATTATCTTTTAAAATCCCTAACATTTGCTGCATATTTATCCGTTTCTTATCAAATACATTATATTTAATTGAAACTAAAGAATCAGTTATACTACCCAAACCAACGCCTTGAATATAGGATGTATTATATCTGGCTCCACCATTATTATAATCTTTTCCTTTTAAGATACAATCATCTATTAATAAGGATATAAAAGGTGCTGGCAGTGTTTGAGCCCATAGCTGCTCGATAATATTATTTCCTTTAATTTTAATATCAATAAAATAATTTACTTGTTTTGAAAATGCTTCAAAGACTTCCTTAAAAATTTGAAATTTTGTTGGATCACCAGTTTTCAACCCGATCTCTTTACCAGTTATTGGATCAATACCATTATTCAATGTAATCTCTAATATTTTTACGAGATTGAAATAACCCGTAAGAATATAAGCCTCCTTTCCAAAAGCACCTGCTTCAACACAACCGCTGGCACCACCAGTTCGAGCATCAATAATTGATTTCCCTTGTCTAGTTAATTCTTGAATAATAGCATCAATATTAAATATAGATGGTTGTCCGAATCCTGTTTTGACGATTTGAAGAGCCCGCTTTAAAAATTCATTCGGTGTTTTTTTGCTGATTTGCACATTGGAACTTGGTTGAACAATTCTCATCTCCTCTATAACATCAAGAATCATATATGAGAGTTCATTAACAGCATTTGTTCCATCTTCTTTTAAGCCACCCAAGTTTATATTGCAAAAATCTGTATAAGTATTACTTTCCTCAGCTGTAACCCCCACTTTTGGAGGAGCAGGTTGGTTATTAAATTTGACCCAGAAAGCTTCTAATAATTCTTTTGCATCTTCATATGTGATTGTTCCATTCTCTCGATCTTTCTCATAGAAGGGATATAAATGTTGATCAAGATGGCCTGGATTAAAAGAATCCCATGTGTTATATTCTGTGATCACCCCAAGATGAATAAACCAATAATGTTGCAGTGCCTCCCATATAGTTCTAGGTGTATGTGCCGGAACATACTCGCAAATCTCTGCTATTTTTTCTAATTCATGCTTTCTCTTGACATTTTCTTCATCTCTTGCTAAATCTTTTGCTTTTTCAGAATGGAGTTTAGCAAAGATTATTAACGCATCTGCACAAATATCCATTGCTTTTAATTCTTCTCTTTTATTGAAAGCATCGGAATCATTATAAAAATCTAAATTTTCAATACTTTCTTTAATTTCCTTTTTTAAATCCAGAAATCCTTTCGTAAAGATTTTTTTATCGCCCACTGTGTGACCAGGTGCTCTTTGTTCCATAAATTCAGTAAAAACTCCTGCTTCATATGCTTCTATCCATTCTGAATCTACATTTTCAAAAATTTTATCTCTAATTGAACGCCCTTTCCAAAACGGGATAATAATATCCTTAGTTAATTGTTTTGTCTCATCACTTACTATAAAAGAAATCTTTTCTCGAGAGTTGAGAATATCAAGGTCTTTAAGACTATGACAACATACTTCCGGATATGTTGGTGTAGCTTTTGGTTCGGGACCTCTTTCTCCTACAATAAGCTCACCATCGTTAATACAGATTTTTTTATGTTCCAAAATATATTTGAAAGCAAGAGCTCTTGCAACTGGAGCAGAAAGTTTATGTGCTGCACCACTTTTATAAAAATCTGTAATTAGTAACGCTCTCTCGAGGGAAAAACTTGGTATTGCCTTACGACTCTGCTCACGTAGTTTTATTATTCTTTCATTCATAATTTATCCACCTATTTTCACTTGAAAACCAAAATTTTCAAAATCATTTTTTATTTCCTCCATTTTTTCATTCGTTGGAGATTGTATGTCTCTCATTTTGTATTCCATCTTCAATTTATCGTACTTATTTTTCCCGATTCGATGATAAGGTAAAAGATTTACTCTTTTAACGTTATTTAAAGAGGAGATAAATTCTCCAAGTTGTGTAATATTTATTGCTGTATCAGTAATTTCTGGAATTATAGGAATCCTAATCAATGTTTGCTTACCATTTTGTGATAAATACTTTAAATTTTTAATAATCTGTTTGTTGGACACTCCTGTATATTTAATATGGTTTTGATCTTCCATGATTTTCAAATCATATAGATATAAGTCAACAAAATTATTAATTTTCTTTAGATCTTCTAAAGATGAATATCCAGAAGTATCCAAGGCGGTATGGATGTGCTGCTTTTTGCATTCATGTAATAATGAATACAAAAATTCAAGTTGCATTAAAGGTTCTCCCCCAGAAAATGTGACTCCTCCATTTGATTCCTCATAAAAAATAATATCTTTTTTAATTTCTTCCATTATCTCATTTACAGACATTTCCCGTCCGATTATCTCTTGAGTTTCCCAGGATGCAAGTTTTTCTTTTTCATTCTTGTTTTCAATAGTTATTTTTTGAAGTTCTAATCTAAGACCTTCAGGGTTATGACACCACCAGCAACGTAATGGACACCCTTTTAGAAAAATTGTAGTTCGAATACCGGGACCATCATGAATTGCGAATTTTTTGATGTTAAATATTATTCCGGTCTCTTTCATAATATATTATCTTAATTTTCAGCTTTTTTTTTCTCAGTAAATCTAAGAAATTATTAATCAATTCAATTTAAATTTATTTCCTATATTAAAATTTTATAAACAATTTTGAAAACAATTAAAGAAATTCGCAATTTTAAATGATTATACTTAAAACTTTTTCATTCTAATAATTTATATACTTTTAAATACGAAATAATATATTCTGAGGAGCAATTACAATGATGGAAAAAGAAAGTGAAACACCCCAATTAAAGCGAAGGGTCTCTTTATTCGCTGTTACTATGTATGGGGTTGGTAATATTTTAGGAGCTGGTATTTATGCCCTAATAGGTGAAGTAGTAGGTGAAACTGGAAATTTATCTTGGCTTTCTTTCGTTTTAGCTGCAATTACTGGAGCTTTAACTGGCTTATCTTATGCCGAACTTTCAGCCATGTATCCAAAAAGTGCTGCTGAATTTGTGTATGCGGAGAAAACATTCAACATACGCGTTTTATCGTTCACTTTAGGATGGATTATAATTTTTTCAGGCCTTTTCTCTAGTGCGACGGTTGCACTAGGCTTTGCGAATTATTTAGCTGCGCTGCTCAGCATAGATTCTACATTTCTAATCGTTCTATTTGCAATAATTTTAGTTGGAATTCTTGGTATGATAAACTTTGCGGGTATAAAAAGCTCAACATGGACAAATATTTTATTTACTTTAATAGAAGCCGCCGGTCTTATATTTATTATTATAATAGGAATACCTTATTTTGGTTCAGTTAATTATATTGAGCTTCCAGTTGGGGCAACTTTTACAGCTGTATTTTCTTCAATCGCACTAATTTTCTTCGCGTATATCGGCTTTGAGGATATTGCCAATATAGCAGAAGAAGTAAAGAAACCAGAGAAAAACTTACCTAAGGCAATAATCTATTCTTTAATTATTACAACAATTTTATATTTTTTAACCGCAATAGCTGTTGTAAGTATCTTGCCTTATTCAGAAATTGCTGCATCACCTGATCCATTAAGTGCTGTTACAACAGCTGCCTTAGGTCCCGTTGGGGGGCTAATAATGTCATTGATTGCACTTTTTGCAACCGCTAATACGGTTTTAATAATGTTAATAGTTACCTCTCGTATGATGTATGGAATGGCTAGAGATAAAGCCCTACCAGAATCTCTATGTAAGGTATCGGAAAAACATAGAACACCAATTATCTCTGTGTTTTTAACAATGATTCTAACGATGGTCTTTACATTATTTACTGATATTTCTATCGTTGCAAATGCAACTGTATTTGGAGTATTAATCAATTTTCTCATCGTGAATATATGCGTTATTGTGCTAAGAAAGAAGAATCCTGATGATAAGAGACCGTTTAAACTTCGGCCAAATATTGGCTGGGTACCAGTTGTGGCATTATTTGGTGCTATCGTTTGTATTGGGCTATTATTTACCTTTGATTGGTTAATAGTCCTAATCCAAGGCATTATAATTTTAATAGGACTACTAATTTTCTATATACCTAAGATTTTATTTTTTTTGAAACGTTCAATTAGAAATAGATTACAAAGAAATAAATTAAAAAAAAATTAATAGAAAAAGATAATTTTAATTTCTGCTATTTTTATATATTTTCGATTCGAATCACTGCAGGGATAAATAAGTTAAGTCCTGTTGAGAATTGAAAAATAAAAGTATCTAATATATATATTATTGTAAAAATAATTGGAAGGATAGTATGTATAAGATGCGCGCGAGGGAACTCTTTACCTACGGGAGGTCCATGTTTTTCTTTCAATTTATATTTACCAATTTATTTAAAATACTTTAATTTAGGATTTAAATTCTTTTTCAATTTAATAATTTTTTAAAAAAATTTTCAAATTGTTTTTTATATTAAAATTGTAATAAGAGTATATTTTATTAAACCTTGATTATACTATATTTGGAAATATAAAGAAAATTAAAATAAGGTCTTAAAGTTGGCTCAACCCAAAAAGAAAAGTAAAAAGGAAACGAAGAAAGTGAGTGAACAAGTATCTCTTTCTTCATTTATTGAAAAAAAAAAACCTAAAAAAGAAATTATTGAAGAAGAACAACCGCAAATGGTTACTAAAGAGCAAATCGAAAGGGAAATTCTAGGAATAAAGGAACAACCAAAAACTGTTGCAAAAAAAGAGATTAATGTTATAGAATCTGGGGAAAAAGTGTCAAAAAAAGAGACATTAGGAGAGATTCCTAAAAATCAATATTATGAACCTAAAGCCACAAATTTTGGATTACTTGAAAAAAATACTCAATTCAAAAAGAAGGAAAGAGAATCTGGAGAAGCTGCTTATGTTAGGTTTTTGATTGAAAATGGGAAGATCACCACGAATTTAGAAAATGGGGTTTTACTAGATGTTGATTACGATGGAGGGCAAAATAAGGCATACTGTAAATTTTATGATTTAGAGTCAAAGGAGATTAAAATTTGGATTGATACAACTGGTCATACACCTTACTGTTTAAGTAAAAGAAGCATAACTGATCTTGATAATGATATTGATCTAACAAATTTCGATGGATTTATCAGAAATGAGACAATTAAGCGATATGATTTATTATTTGATAAGGAAATTGAAATGACAAAAGTCTACGGAAAAACACCCACAAGTATCGGTGCTCGAGGAAAAGCTATAAGGGATATTCTAAAAAAAGAAAATGCTTGGGAAGCTGATATTAGATATCATCAAAATTATATTTATGATGAGGGATTAATACCAGGATTGATTTATGAAATAAAAAATAATAAATTAATTAAAAAGGATTTTAGCGGAAGTACAAAGGAGACAATTGAAAGAGCGAGGGAACTTTCAGATATCTTTAAAGATGAGAGTAAAGCACTAAAAGATTTTGCTAATAGGTATCTTGAGATTTTTAATACGCCCATTATTGATTTAAAAAGGGTTGCGATTGATATCGAAATACATATGAATCCTGATGAGAAGAGAATACCAGACGCAAGTAAATCTAAAAATAAAATAATTAGTATATCATTTGTTGGGATAGATGGATTAAAAAAGGTCTATGTATTAGAAAGAGAAGGTTTCTCAATGGGAGAAAAAATAGAGGAAATGCCAGATGATTTAGAAATTGTCTTTTTTGGGGATGAAAAGGATTTATTGATTGAAACCTTTCGAATCATGTGGAAATATCCCGTAGTTATAACATTTAATGGTGATAATTTTGATCTTAATTATTTATTCCATAGAGCAAAAAAGCTCAAAATTCCTGAACTATTAAATCCTATTCTTGTTAGAGCCGGATTTGGACCTATGCGGAAGGCTGAATGTAATTTAAAGAAAGGATTACACATCGATCTTTATAGCTTTTTTTCAAATAGGAGTATTAAAGGTTATGCTTTTGGAGGGGCATATGAAAGGAACTCTTTAGATTTGATAACTACTGCTTTATTAGGTAAAGGAAAATTTAAACATGATGAAGAAATCCATGAGATGACATATAATCGACTTATTTATTATAATTATAAAGATTCTGAAATTACATTGGAACTAACAAGGTTCAATGAAGCAGTAGTGATGAACCTTATTACAATTCTTTTGAGAATGACAAAAATGCCTCTTCATGATTTAATTCGACACCAAATTTCTGCGTGGATAAAAAATATCTTTTATTTTGAACATAGGCAGAAAAATTATCTAATCCCAAGAAGATCTGAAATAAGTGAATTAAAAAAGGGAGGGACATCGCAATCAATAATCGAAGGGAAAGGATTTCAAGGTGCTCTAGTTATAGATCCTGTCCCCGGCACACATTATAATGTGGTTGTATTAGATTTTGCAAGCCTTTATCCTTCAATTATAAAAGAATATAACCTATCATACGAGACAGTCCAGTGTCCCCATGAAACTTGTAAAGAAAATTTAATAAAAGGAATACCTTATCACGTTTGCAACAAAAGAACTGGCATATTTTCCTATGTAACAGGATTTTTTAGAGATGTTAGAGTTAAATATTTTAAACCAAAATCATCAGATAAATCAATACCCCAAAAACAGAGAAATATATTCCAAGTTTTACAACAAGCTCTAAAAGTGTTTATTAATGGTTCATACGGTGTATTTGGAAGTCCAAATTTCCCCTTATTTTGTCTGCCAGTTGCTGAAAGCACAACAGGTATTGGTCGATATTCAATTCAATCTGCGATAAAGAAAGCGGAAAGCCTCGAAATTCAGGTTCTTTACGGCGATACTGACTCAATTTTCTTAAAAAGCCCAACAAAGAGCCAATTAAATGAAATTTCTAATTGGAGTAAAGATGAATTGGATTTAGATTTAGAAGAAGAAAAAACTTATCAATTTTTAGCACTATCAAAACGAAAAAAGAATTATATCGGAGTTTATGCAGGTACAAAAACTATTGATATTAAAGGGATGACTGCTAAAAAGAGCAATACTCCTAATTTTATCAAGAAAACATTTGGTCAATTAACTGAAATATTAAGAGATATTACAAATAATGAAGAATTTGATAAATCACGCCAAATAATTATTGATATTATCAAAAAAGATCGAGGTGCGATAGGAAAAAAGGGTGGATTTACATTAGATGATTATATAATCTCTTTAGAACTGCAAAGACCCTTGAATAAATATATTAAAACTACTCCTCAACACGTAAGAGCTGCACGAATCCTAAAAAAAGTTACTAAAAAGGAACTACAAGAGGGCGATGTAGTTTCTTTCGTTAAAACAAGAGATAGTGGGGGAGTCAAACCAGTAGAATTAGCTAAACTCGAAGATATTGATGGAAAAGCGTATAGACATTTATTAAGAAGTGCAGTTGAACAACTCCTTGATGCTTTGGGCATATTTTATGAAGAAATTAGAGGAATAAAGAAAATGGATTCATTTTTTTAAAAAAAAATGAATTAATTCTCTTCCTATAAAAATAAGTTTTTTTAGCCATTTCTGACTAAAGCTTTTTTAATCTCTTCTAACAATAAAGTTTTTTCAGCGATATACCAGTGCAATTTTGATTTCTCTGGAGAATTGTGATAGATTTTTTCAGCAGTTTCTGCAATATCATCACGGCTTGGCTCTATTAACGTATCATTTTTTAAAAAGAAAACTAAATTATCAGACTCTAAAGCCTCAACGTCATGTTCATTAGTGATATTTATCTTTATAGTCTCTGTTAGTTCAGCTAAACGCCAGCAAATATGTTCATAAGATTCATTATATTTGTATTGTCGGTAAGCCAGAATCTGTATATCTTCTTTCTTAATTGGCAAATATATCCTCTTTCTTAATTATTTTTCCTATCCTAAATTTCCTATAAATTGAAGTAAGTTTACTATATATTTGTTACGATTTTAAGGAAAATTCTTGTTGTTATAACAAATTCGTATTTTAATCAGTAGTTTCCTTAATTTTTAATAATAATTACCAAACTAAAAATCTTTTTGATATTTAATTTCCTTTTCTGTAAATAGAATTAGAAAAAGAATTCAATTAAAAAAAATATAGTAGATATTTAATAAGAAAAGTGGGAAATAAAGATTTAAAGAGGTTATGCATATTGTTCATATATAATTCTTAGAAAAATCGTGTCCTTTTAAGATGAAAATCTAAAATAAAATTTAATCAATATATTAAAGAACTCTGAAACCTAGAACCCTCTCACTCCATACGGATTTAAGATAAATTGTTGCGATTCCGCAAAAATCTACATCTTCAATTTTTTCAAGGTCTCCTTCTAAATATAGGACTGTATTTCTCTCAGAATTAAGAATCTCTCCTTTTTCTTTTGAAAACTCAAAGATAGGGCCATTATCATCACAAATTTTTGAATCTAAGATAAATCCATATTTAGACCCTCCATTAGATTTAATAGATTTATGTTTATCAAGCATAAATATCGGAGAGCCATTCATTCTTTTAACCACATTTTCTTCCAAAAAACCTAGTAATTTTTTCTTTTTATTCAAATATTTTTTTCCATCAATATATCCCATTCTTTTATGTTTTTTGTTAAATACTTCTATCATTTTATCCATTTTAGATTTTTAAATTTTTATTAATTACGCTTTGTTATAAGAATTAATTCACCTTAAATCTTAGTATCTGTGACTTTAAATTTTCTTAAAGAATTTTTCAATTTCAAAAATATTTTTTTTAATTCTACAAATGTTTAAATAGTGAAATAAGGCAGAAAATTCCATAAGAAAACAAAAATTAATAGATATTAAATCTCTAAATAATTATAGAATTTAGATTTGATCAGTTAAATTATATGAATTAAAGAGAGTTTAATTTTAAAAATATGCCTCCGTAGCTTAGCTGGTAGAGCGTCAGACTTGTAATCTGACGGTCAAGGGTTCAAATCCCTTCGGAGGCTTCTTTTATTAATTTTTTATATCAATGGGCGGCCAAAGAAAAAATTTGAATAAAATAAATCGCGTAATTTTATGCATAATTGATTGTCTTCGAGCAGAACATTTATTTAAATTTATCAATAGCGGCCTACTTCCGAATTTAAAAAGATTAAAGGATGAAGGGATTTTTTCTAAAAATTGTATTACTGATTTTCCATCTGTAACGTTGCCTACTCAACCAACGATAATAACAGGCACATATACTGGAGATTATCGGAAAGAATATTGCCATGGAATCCCTTGTTTTAGATGGATGGATCGCGATTTTACACCTCCAATCCTTAGAGATTATGGTTCCAAGAGCATACAAGTTTTTAAAATGAATGAAGATTTGGGCAAAAATTGTAAAACTCTTCTCGAAATGGTTGGAGATGGAAATAAAACAAGTATCACTCAGTTTTGTAATCGAGGAACAACTTATTTTTTCCCCAAATCCAAAATTAGAATAGGATTTTATTTTTTATTAATAAGCTATTACCCAAATTTGAAAAAAGCAATTTCTATATTCAATTCAAGAGTGATTCATTTACTCTTAGAAAATTTTAGAAGCCCAAAAAAATATTTTCGAAACAAAGAACCTCCGATTGGGAGTTTAATCTATTTTTTAAGTTCTGATCTTTTAATGCATGTTTTTGGATATGATAGCCAATTGTATAAGTTAAATTTAATGCATATTGATAAAATGATGGGTGTTCTATTAGATGGATTAGAGGAATTGGGTTATTTAGATGAAACTGCAATAGCAATCACATCTGATCATGGAAATTATCGAGCAAATAAAGTTGGGGAGTTGAGTTCTATTTATTTACAAAATGGTTTGAAGCCATATAAACCACGTGCAAGTTATAAAGGGAATTTCAATTTGGCTGAATTTGGTGGCGTTGGCTTTTTTTACTTCAGAGGACGCAATAATTTACTTCAAGAGAATAAATATCAATGGACACTGCCTACTTTGAAGGAGCTTGGAAATTTTGGACCAAAACGGGTTAATCTATTAGATAAATTATTTAATATTGAAAACAGTCAATTGATGTATTATAAAGATGATAACAATACTCATCATAAAGGGATTGTATATTTAAAACGAAAAGATAAGAAAACTGGAAAAATACACACTGGTAAAATAGAATATAAAGGGATAAATATAGATTATAAGACTAAATACACTTCTGAAGATGATGATAATGATATTTTTGGTTATTTAAAGGATGAAACTGCCAGTAAATTACTAGATGGTAAATTTCATTCAAATCGCGAATGGATGGACGCCACATATCATCTTGATTTTCCAATGTATCCTGATTTAATTCCACGTCATTTTAAAAACCCTCGAAGTGGTGATATTATCCTGAGCACCGATGGGAGTGTTATTTTTAATATTGCCCATGGTAAGCGAAAAAGTGACAATATTCATTTCCATGATTTGGGTCTTAGAGACTGTGCAATTGTGCCTTTATTAATTGGAGGTTCTTCAGAAATTCCTCATAAAGAAATTCCTTATTGTTCAACAACAGATATTGTTCCAACATTATTACAAATGCTAGGTAGAAAAGCACATCCAAGTATGGTTGGAAGTTCTTTGATTTAATTTTTTAGTTGCATTAATATTTCATATTTTTATAATGAAGCTCAATATCTCTTGTGGATTTGATACAAAAGTAAAGGAATTATCATTCTCAATCTTCATCTCCTCAATTGGGAATTCTAATAAATTTACTTTTATAACACTCTTAATTTTTTGATTGAATTTTACTGTCCCTGTTGATTTCTTTCCAGATGTTTCTAATAATCTAATTAAAAAGCCATTATTTCCATCTTCAGGTTTTTTAATTGATGATACTATAAAATTTTCGGGTTCAATTGAAAAAAGACTAAATTCACTTCCTAATTTGCCCTTATTATGCTTGATCTTCCGAACAATCAAGGGTATGTTAAAATTTTGAGCTTTTCTAGCTATTAGGTTATTAGAAAAATCACCATTGTGTAAATATAAAGAGTATTTAAATGTATGATCTCCAATTGCATATGCTTTAGGAATCCTATAAAAAGGTCCAGCCATGGCGGGAACAGTTCCATATATTATATTTGTAAGTAATCCAGTACTTCGCATGAGAGTCAGGAAGCATGAGTCTTTATTTTTGCCAATTTCATATTCTGGTATTCCATAATTCATAATTGAAACTCCTTTTTTCTCCCTAATATTCGAAAAGTCCATCCAATTAATAACAGGTTTTATTCTATTATAATGCTCAAAATGTTTATTTATTTCCTTCCATGATTTTCCCACTTTTGGTTCAATATTTCGCTCAATAAATCCATATGGAATTTCTGATCTTATAGTAGGGTTTGATATAGGAATTGGAAAACATGCTTGAATACGAATGTTTCTTATGCTATTGTAAAATATAGATATAAAATCAATTCTTACATCACCAAAATTAGGAATTATGATATATTGAGTGATTTCGTTAATTGATTTAAATAAAATCTTACTTTTGCATTTTAATTTCGCATTTAATTTAACGACGGTTCTAACTGGTCCTTTTTCGACAACTTCTAGTTGAAAATCATACATATGATGGATTTTTCCAATTCTTCCAATGTAATAACCATCTCCTCGATCATTGTGAATTCTTAAGCCTCCAATTGAATATTCACCATTTGAATTAAGCTCAAATTTATCTTTTTTATTAAAAATACTAATTAATTTTCCATCTTTAAAACTCAATTTTAGAATATTATTTTCAATAGTTAGAGTATTGAATTTTTTTTGTTCCAATTTAGATTGTTCTTGATTTGAAGATTGGTTTTTCCTAATGGAATATGAGGCATAACCGATTGGAGGAATATCTTTGGCCAAGAAAATGTAAGAATTTTCTTTCTCGTTGATTTTTTCTTTTTGATAAGGGATTTGTTTACCATTTTGATTTAATATACTAAATTCTTTTATTTTACTGGGTAATTTTATCTTTTCAATGCTTGTGCGTTCCCAAGAGAGTGGATTGAAAATTAAAAGCGGTATATCTTCTTTTAAAATATTAGATGTATCTATATTTTTAATGAAATAACTTAATGCACTTTTAAATAGTCTTTTTAATTGTAATTCCGACAGTTTTAATTGCTTCATTATATTATCATATGCTGCATCTATATGAACTCCGGTTATTCCATCATGGAAATCACAACAAAGAATTCGCTTTATTGCCTTAGTAATTATCTCTTTAGGATAAGGAGTGTTATTTAATAGATTGGATAATGTCGAAAATAGTTCTGTTAAATAAAATTGATTCTCTAAAAATCGTATTTGTTGCTTTAATTTAGGTCGATTACTAAACGTTCCTGGGAATAAATCTGGAGGTCCTAAAAATTCATAGTTTTCTACAATGCCAAATTTCTTCCTTGATTTTTTTAGAGCAGAGTGAAATTCTGAGGGAATTGCGATAATTGCTTTATTTTCCTTATTTTTTTTGTTATAATAATCGACTGCATCAAGGATATTAGTACTTGGAGGAAGATTATCTGTTCCATTTAAAATTAGAATGTTATCAGTAGTTGACCTAACAATTCTATTTTTAATTGAAAACTTTAGACCCCCCATATCCAATCCGAATATCGAAATTCCTAACCTGGTATTTGATAATCTACGAAAAATGTATTTAAATGGAGGAAAAATTTTTATTAGAAATTCATACACTCTGAAATTTTGTGGAATTATTTGTAAAGTTCCAGGAATTAGAAAGAATGGAAAAATAGGAGGTAAAATCGTCATTGCAAAAGGAGGTGGAATATAGGTGTAAGTTGAATACATCCAATGAGTAAGAATTTTTGACCCATCGAAACTTTTCCACCAAAATTCTTGTGGGAGTCTTCTATTTCTTGCTCCTCTAACAAAAATAAAAAATTCAAAACCAGCTTTTTTTAATATCTGCGGAAGTTGGGGTGTTTGACCAAATGAATCAATAAGATATGCAATCGTTGAATCGATTCCAAAATGTTTTTTAAAATACCTACAACCATATAAAAATTGCCTTACAAGGCTTTCCCCGTTAGGTAAGAGAGTATCCGGAGCTACAATATCTCCACCAATCAACTCAACTTTTCTTTCTTTCACCCTCTGTTGGAGTTCTTCCCACATTTCAGGATGATTTATGCGAAAATATTCACATGCCATCACTGAATCAATAATATATCGATAATTTTCGTGCTTTCGCATAATCAGTAAAGCTTCTTTTATTAATTTAGCATTTTTACTGCCCATTCCATCTGGTGTATCACACCATAAATAATCATAGTGAGAATGTGGAGTTAAAAATATTTTTTTTCCCATTTTTTAAAGCCTTACTTCATTATACTTTTTTAATCATAGTATATAATCATTTGAATTACACCTAAAATAGCGAGAGTCAAATCTATAAAAAAATCTGCTGTAAAAGATAAAGTAACCAAATTAATGATTACAATTATTGGAAAATAAATTGCGCAATAAAATAAAAATGGCTGGGAAATTATTCCACCCCAACCCCAGCGATCCTTCCTTAAAAACTCTAAAATTGCCCAGAAGCCTAAAATTGGCCAAAATAGACCTATGATATCTATAAATTCGGAATATGGAAAAAACTTAATTAATAACAATAAACAATTAGCAAAATAAATTCCACTTAAAATTAAGGTATATTTCTTAGATTCGCTCATAATAAATGATAAGTTTAAAAATATATTAATTTGTTTAAGGTTCATTCAATAAAATTAAAATAAATGTGAAATTAAAAAAACCAATTAGAAATAATAATTTTCGATTCAAATGGCTACCAACGAAAAAAGAGAGAAAAGAATCAAGGAAAAACTACTGGGAATAGAAGATTATACTGAAGTTGCCGTGAGAGCTGAGGATGTAGATTTTATGTCCATCGTGCATTTTAATGAATATCTAAATTATTTTGATTTTGGATTTGTGA
>JAHLWH010000179.1 GCA_019058015.1 Promethearchaeota archaeon
GCATCTAGCTGGGACGTCTGAGATATGATCGAGAAGTTCGTAACCTTTTTCACTCATAATTAACCCTATTTTATCAATTTTTTATAAGAAAATTATAATATATTTACCTAGTATAATTAGTATTACGGCAATTAAAAATCTCTTACGAAATTTTTCTTTTAATATTAAAACCGAGGCAAGTTGTTGAATTAAAGGTGTGCTTGCAGTTATTGTAGAAGTAAATATTAATCCATTAATTTCAGCTGCTTTATAGAATAATGAATCTGCAAAACCCAAAGACAAGGAACCTGCAATACCCATATAAATGTAATATTTTAAGTGGATTCTATTTTCTTTTATAAATCCTTTATAATATTTATGTTTAAACATTCCAAATATGGAAATGAATATTGTTGCGCTTATAATTCGAATAAAATTTGTAACAAAAACTTCTCCATTTGAGAGAATTCTGGCTTGATTGAATGAAACAATTGCTAAGGCCCAGAAAAATGCCGTACCCAACGCTAAAATAACTCCTATAAATACATCTTCAGATGATTTTTGCTTTATTTTAATTTTATTATCCAGGTTATTAGAGTTTTCATTTACATTATTTGAGGTTAATATTTCATTCTTACGTTTATCTTTTGAACTTAAAAAAAAACCACCTATTAAAATAATAATGCCCCCTATCAAAATTGAAAAAGTGATTATTTCTCCAAAAAAAATTGCTGCGAATGGATAAACACAAACTAAAGATAATGAACTTAGGGGATAAGCTCGAGAAGCATCAATTTTTTTTAATGAACGAAAATATAGAAGATCACCGACTGTAACGGTAACTCCAGAAATAATACAAGCCATAAAATAATCGATTAGTTTTTGAAAATTCAATCCAGATAATGTTAAATAATTTCCAAAAAACAAGGATATAGCAAAAGTAGAGAGTGTAACAAGTAATAACCTAGGTAAAAGGGCTTGTGGAGCTTCTATTTTTTGTAAGCTAAATTTATATACTAGACTGGCAAAAGCCCATGTAAAGATTGCGTTGACTGTTAATAAAATACCAATAAATTCAGCCATTTAAATAATAAAATATATATCATTATTTATTTCATTATACTTAATTGAATTATAAAAATATTTTATGAAAAATTCAAGATGTTTTAAAAAATGGCGCAACATAGTGATTTGAAAGAATATAAAATCATTCTTTCAGGATTAGATAATGCAGGAAAGTCCAGTTATTTAATTGCGATAAGGAAGAAATATAATTTTTGGGAGAAAATAGAAGATTTAAACCCAACCATTAAGATAGATTATTCTACTTGTACCATCTTAAGAAAACATCAATTAAATTTATGGGATATGGGAGGACAAGAGAAATTTAGAAATATTTATGTAAATCGCCCCATATATTTTGAGGATACTGACGCAATATTATATTTAATTGATATCCAAGATGAAATTCGTTTCGAAACTTCTGTTAATTATTTACATGAATTATTGAATATTTTTCGGAACTTGGAATATAATAATGAGATAAATATTTGTTTTCACAAGTTCGATCCTAATTATAAAGACCTTGAGGAGTTCAAAGAAAGGAAGAGAATGTTAGTAGATTTGATACAAAAATCAAATCCTGATATGTCCTTTCGGTTTTTTGATACATCCATTTATAATATTTACTCACTCACAAAAGCATTATCCTCTTCTTTGAATAAGATTCTTTTTTTAGAAAGTGCGGATAATAAATTAAAAGAATTCGCAGAAAATTTCTCTTGTGATTATATTTTATTATTCTCCCATAAAGGGTTGATTATTTCCGATTATTATAAGGGTGTAATTGATTTAAAAGAGTATGATACAAAAATTATACCAAAACTAAATGAAGATCTCGAATTTTTTCAAGCTTTAATAAATAATAAAGTTAAAATTGATGAGAAGTTAGATTTTTTCGAGGATACATTCACATATGTGAAAACTTTCATAATTCTTCCGACAGAAAATGAGAAAAAACCCATACGTTTATTTCTCAGTTTAAAATCAACTAGGGAAGAAGGAAATGTCGATTTAATTAAATTTAATGTCCCAACTCTTTTAGAAGAGGTAAAAGAGATAATCTTTTAATCTAATTAATTAAAGATGTTTTCAGCCGAATTTTTCCCATTTTTTAAGTTTTAATACTTTAGATAAAGTGGAACCTCGCTGAATTTCTTCTCTGATTCTGTTTTCTTTTTCTAACACATCAATAGCTCTATTTGCAATTTCCTTTGCTTTATATTTTGGAACTACTACAACTCCGGATTGATCACCAATTATCCAATCTCCAGCCTCAATTTTTTGGTTTCCACATTCAATTGGTGTGTTAATTTCTCCCATACCTCGTGGTTCTCCAGCGGTCGGTGTTATAAATCTGGCAAATGCGGGGAATTTTATTTCTCTTATATCATCAACATCTCTTATTGCGCCATCAATAACTACTGCAGCGATTCCTTTTTGTTTACAACTCCATGATGCAAGTTCACCCCAAACTGCATCTTTTCCTTCACAAGCATCAATAACAATAACTTCCCCTTCTTGTGCAACATCAATAGATTCCACGGGTTTGGACCAATCTCCATTATATGCTCGAACTGTAACAGCTTTCCCAGCAAATTTTAATGGTTCTTTATCAGTTCCAATCCAAATGGGGAATAAGCCTTGCATTTCTCCTTCTCTATGCATCGCGTCTGAAATATTTGGTGTGGATACTTTTATAAAAACGTCATATAATTCTTCTTCACTATATTTTTTGAATAAATCAGTTTTGATAGATTTTGCTTCATTGATTGCTTTCCAAATTGTTTTTGCGGATTCTTCGGGATTTTTTGCTTTATATAAAGCACCTCCAACAATTATTATATCCGCTCCAGCTTCTCTCGCTTTATAAGCAGTTTCACTATTTAATCCTCCAGCAGTTGCAACAAGAGTTGTTGGTTTTAATTTCTCCGCAACTTTTCTTGTTAATTCTACCGTTTTTTCGCCACCATAGATCATTTGCTGGTCAACACCCACATGCACACAAATAATATCCACGCCCATTTCTTCTAATTCTAACGCTCTTTCTATAAATTTATCTTCAATTACATCGATTAAATCACATCCAATTTTAACACCATATTTCTTAGCGGCAAGAATTGCTTCGCGGATTGAAGTATTATCACTTACTCCTAATATGAGGACAACTCCAGCTCCTGCCTTAGCAGCTATTTCTATTTCTGCAGAACCTCCATCTATCGTTTTCATATCTGCTACAATTGTATGGTTAGGAAACTTTTCTTTTAATTTTCTTACAGCGTTCATGCCTTCTGATTTGATAAGAGGAGTTCCAGCTTCAATCCAATTTACTCCTCCTTTGATTGCTTCTTCTGCTATCTGTAAAGCTCTATGTAGATTTACTAAGTCAAGAGCTATTTGTAATACTGGTGCATTTTTTTTTTTAATCATTTTTAATTAAAAACCATTTCATTCCCTTTAAATAATATAGTTGTCAATAAAAGTTTATCATTTCAAAATAATAGTTTTATTATTTTCAATTTTATGATTTTTAATAAATCAAATATTTTTGTTTTAGTAATTTAATTCCTACTATAAAATACTTTCATTTTGGAAAATAGTTAAAAAGAATTAAAATTAAGGAGGGTGTAGAAAAGAAAAAATTTAATTAAATCAAATAAAAGGAGTATTTTTATCTTTGGTTTTATTAAAATTAAAATTTAATATAAAGAGATACGAGTTGTGTATAACATTTCATTTTTTTTTGTAAATAAGAATATTAAAATATAAATTCATACACGTGATATATAACATAATAAATATCATAGTAAATATTTTTAACGTTAAAAGGAAGGAAATATCATTTAAATTTTAATTTTTATGAAAATGCCGTTTTTTATGATTATGATTTGTTTAACAAATAAGATTATGTTTTTGGAGGAAGAATTATAAAATGTCAGCTACTGAATATGATTTCCTTTTTAAGGCTATTGTTACAGGCGATGGAGGGGTAGGAAAAACCGCACTTACAATACGTTTTACTAAAGGTTTCTTCGAACAGGATTATAAATTAACGATAGGTGTCGATTTTCATATAAAGACTATAGATATTCAGACGTTAGAGGGCATTAAAAAATGTAAGCTTCAATTATGGGATACTGGAGGTCAGGAACGATTTTCTTCTGTACGACCAATGTATTATCGAGGAGCATTAGGTGCATTATTAGTTTTTGATCTAACAAATATTGAAAGTTTCGAACATTTACCAAATTGGATTGAGGAGATTAAATCTAATTCTAAAATCGATATTCCCATGTTACTTATTGGTAATAAAAGTGATTTAATTAATGAAAGAGTAGTCAGTAAAAGCGATATAAGATTATTTTCACAAAAATTTAAGTTTTATTATTTAGAGACTAGTGCAAAATCGGGAGAAAATGTTAGTGATTGTTTCGCCATTTTAGCTTATTTAATGATGGGACTTGAAGTTCCACAAGAATTGCTTGGAAAAAAAGAATTATTAAAACCAGGGATGGTAGCAATGCACCCAAGCTCTATTCCTGAACCTACACCAAAACCTGAAACTGCACCAGAGCCTGAACCCGCATTTTCTGCACCCCCCGTTCCTGAACCCACACCTGAGCCTGAACCCGCATTTTCTGCACCCCCTGTTCCTGAACCTATGCCTGAACCTGCAATTGAGATGACTCCAACTCAAGAAATTCCAAAAGATGCGATTTCTCCAGCTGTTTCTGAACAAGAGACTTTTACTCCTAAAGGAGTACCATTTTCGGAAAAAACTCCAAAACCTGTCCCACCACCTCCTGGTTTTCAACCAATATCTCCCGCACCAAAACCACCTAAACAAGAAGAATCTGAACAACTATTATCTAAGTCAGAACCACCAAAAGCAGAAAGTTCTCAACCAATTTTATTTTCAGAATTAGAACCATCTAAAAGTCCTTCCTTATCGCAGTATTTACCTCAAGAAAATTCTTCTAAAGGGGATTTTTTTCAGACTTTAAGTGAAGCAAGCAAAAAGAAAGGGGAAACTGAGGGAGTTCCAGAATCAATTGGCAGTTTTATTCCATTTATATCTGAAAAAATAGAACCATCTACTCCTATTTCAGAACCATCATTAAGAATAATTCCCAATGCAGAAGAAATTAAGAAAAAACAAAAAAAATCCAAAGAGAAAGTAAAAAAGAGGGAAAAAGAAAAAGTAAGAAAGAAAGATATGGTTATATGCCGGCATTGTGGAGCTATCCTATCTAAGGAATATAAATTTTGTAATCGTTGCGGAGCAAAGCTTTAATCAATTAGCTTAATTAACTAGACTCTCGATATCCACATATTGGACATGAAGTCCAAATAGATTTTATCTTACTTTGGCAATTCGGACACACTTTAAGATTTTCATCTATTTTTCGTTGTGGTTTTCCGAATATAGTTAATTCATTATCTTGAATTTTTGGTTGTTGTGGTTCCTGGACTTTTTGTTTTATGATTTCCTGTCGAGGTGGAACTTGAACTGAATTACTTTTTTGAGGAATCTTTACAGGTTGAACTTGGCTCTTTTTTAAAGGACTACCTTTTTTTGGAATCTTTACTGGTTGAAGGAGGCTCCCTTTTTTTACAGGTTGAGGTTGAGATTTATCTTGAAAAATCACTTGTTCTTGAGGTAGTTTCCTCGGTGTTTGTGTTTGTGAAAATAAATGTTTAGATTTTTTTTCGAGTGCTTTAATAGTATTTGAATAATTTTGACTTTCATAGAGAAATGGTTTATCCAAAACCTCCCCTTCGAGTGGTGCTTGTCCAGTTTTTTTCTGAGATTTAACTGTGCTTTGTTTTACTGCCGGTTGAGGCCCAACATAATAAGCAAAATATTTTCCTTCATTATTTTCAATGTAAATTTCACCAGAAGCATCTTCTGCTTCAATATAATATATTACTTTTGATCCTAAAGGCATTTCTTCGATTTCTGAAAGATAAAAATCTTGTTGTTTTTCCATAGGTACTTGAAACCAAGAGTTTCCTCCATCAGCTGTAAATCTAAGTCTTACATCAATAATAGGATTTTCTGGAGATTCATCAGTAATTTTTACTACAATTTTAATTGTTTTTTTAGAGGGAATTTTCTCCATTTTATCAATAACTGCTGATGTTGATTGAGTCCATGATGTATGGCATTTTGGACAGCTAGTAAACCAATTAGGGTATTCAAAATTACATTTTGGATTAGAACATGTCTTTGTCCAATACCGTGAAGTTTTTATCTTTGCAGTAAGTTTTTCTTTTTTTTTAGCCATTTTTAATTTTTCATTGGTAGTTCAATGAAAATAAATTTGTAATTCTTATAAATAAAATTTTGTATTTATATATGATAAATTTAAAATCATATTATTAAAAAAATAATTTAAATTGGAATAAGTAAGATTAAATATTTGTTTTTGAAAAGAAAAATAAATCAGATCATCTTATTTTTAAAAAGATTAAATATAATTTCTGAAGTATCCAGAAAGTAAGAAAGAAAATACTCATATTGACTCATGGAAAGAATTAAGTTAATTGAATAATTTTTTCGTGATTAGTTCTAAATCAATGCAAAATTTATCGATATGCTCTTTTTTTACATGTGGCATAATTACTGCTCGCAATATTTTTAAATTATTAAATAATCCCAGCTTCCATTTTTTCTTCCTTAATTCTTCATCGATAATTTCAACTTTCTCACCATTTTCAGTAGTTATTCCAATAATATTCATAATTGGTTTAACAACAACCTTGATTCCGGGGATTTCATTGATTCTTTTCATAAAAAAGGATGTAATTTCCATACATTCTTTCACAATATTTTTATATCCTTCCTTACCTAAATAGTTCCATAAAGCCCAAAATGCGATTGTTGAAGCTCCTATTCGAGTTCCAAGAATATTAAAATGCTTAAAGA